>NZ_PQWO01000011.1 GCF_003231495.1 Acaryochloris thomasi RCC1774 | reverse complement strand
GGAGCGTAGGAATCATCAAGACGCCGAACCAACCGATGTATAAACGGTTGTCGGTGCTTGTGATCCAGCTACAAAAGCGCTCCCAGGCGCTGCCGCTTTCGCGACGTTGTAGAACGGTTGTCATAATGATAATTGCGTTATGTAAGTTATAAATTAGTCAAGTAACCGAGTTGGCTAAGTAACTGTATTTAATATAGCGCAATTATTTACTTTTGTAAAGCTGGGATTTACGAATCTTGCATGGGAGTCTCCGCCAACACTACAAACTAGCGGGTTAGATAATTTAGCAGAAGAGCAGCTCCAAACCCAATGCCTGCAAAGCGGAGGAAGTGCCAGAACCAATCGCGCTTATCGCGCCAAGTGAACAAACGGCTTTCTAGTGTGAGTTCGGTTATTTCGAGCTGTTGCTGAATTTTGGCGATCTCTTCTGCTAATTTTTGCTGTGCTTCTTGATGAGCGGGCTGCTCTTTGCTAGATTCCTGGCTCTGCTCCCGGAGCTGTTGGAGCTGTTCCTGAAGTTGGGGCTGCTGTTGCTGGGCTGTTTGGACGTTCTGGTAACGCTCTCTGATACCGTTAAGCGCTGTCTCTGCTTCAGCTAGAGCTTTCTCAATATTAAGTTCCTCTTCAGGAGGAGAGGATTGCTCAGAATCCGACATAGCGCGGCCTTTTCTTCTCTATCAGAGATCAATCCTAGTTTAGCTAGAGCGATCTGGATAACAAGTTTCCTATACATAAAGTACAAAGGTCATGATCACAAGCAGTTCTACAGTTTAATGTGGCGGTAATGCAGGTAAAAGCGGCTGGAGCAAGCATAGAATTATGACCCTGGCTGGAAAACAACAGGAGAGAGAGGCTAAGCTTCCGCAACAGCGTTGGCAAATCGCGTCACCGAAGGTTGAGCAAGTGGGGCACGTGGCGCAATGTACGGGGTTGTTCCCGTTGCTGGCTCAGGTGCTGGTGAATCAAGGTATTGTGACGTCAGAGATGGCCCAAGCCTATCTAGAGCCGGAATCTCTATCTCTACCCGATCCGGTTGAGGAGTTCCCGGATCTGACAATGAGTCTAGAGCTTTTAGAGGATGCGATCGCAACCCAAAAAGAAATCATAATCTGCGGCGACTATGATGCCGACGGCATGACCAGCACAGCTTTGCTGCTGCGGGCCTTAGGTGCCTTAGGGGGGCAAGTCAATTACGCAATTCCCAGCCGCATGAGCGAAGGGTATGGCATTAACGAGCGGATTGTAGATGACTGTGCGGCAGATGGCGTCAAGCTCATCTTGACCGTTGACAACGGTATTGCTGCGCCTAAGCCAGTCGCCAAGGCTAGAGAACTAGGTATCGATGTAATCATCACCGATCACCATGAGCTACCGCCAGAACTACCGCCCGCTAACGCCATTCTTAATCCAAAGCTGATCCGCATGGATTCTCCCTATCAGGGCTTAGCGGGGGTAGGTGTGGCCTATATTTTGGCGGTTTCACTGGCGAAAAAGATGGAGAAGTCCCAAGCTCTGATCGCCCCCTTGCTAGAGCTGTTTACCCTGGGCACCATTGCTGATCTGGCTCCTTTGGTGGGCGTGAATCGCCGATGGCTGCAGCGAGGACTGAAACTGTTGCCCCACTCTAAGTTAGCGGGTGTTCAGGCACTGATTCAGGTGGCGGGCTGTAACGACCCAAGTCAACAGAAAACGTTGAAGCCAGAAGCGATCGGATTCCGACTGGGGCCACGGATCAATGCAGTAGGCCGGATTGCGGACCCACAAACGGTGATTGAGCTGTTGACCACTGATGATCGGGCCACGGCTCTCGATCGGGCAATGCAGTGTGAGCAGGCTAACCGGGAGCGACAGCGCTTATGTACTGAGATTGAGCAATCTGCGATTGAGCTGGTTGAGGGCTTGCAGAGTGGCGATCGTCCTCAGCAGCAGCGGGTGCTGGTGTTAGTGGAGCCAAGTTGGCACCACGGCGTTATTGGAATTGTGGCCTCTCGCCTCGTAGAGCGATACGGAGTCCCGGTTTTTTTGGGTACCTATGAAGACGAAGCCCGTACCCACATTCGGGGATCGGCACGCGGGATTCCAGAATTTGACGTGTTTGCGGCGCTGCAGTACTGCGAAGATCTGTTAGGACGTTTTGGTGGGCACCGAGCAGCAGGCGGTTTTTCAATGCAGGTGGACCAGCTCGAATTTTTGCGATCGCGTCTCAGTCAGTTTGCCCACGAAGAACTGCAGCCCCACCATTTGAAGCCACTCGTGCAGATTGATGCTCAGGCCAACTTTTCTCAAATCAACTGGGACTTGTTTTATCAGATCGATCGACTGCACCCCTGCGGGATTGGCAATCGAGAGCCGGTCTTTTGGACACCGCAGGTTCGGGTGCTAGAGCAGCGTCAGGTGGGAGCGGATAAAACACACCTGAAGTTAACCCTGGCCCAGGTTGAAGCCAGCAACCCCGAAGAGCGAGTGATCAAGCAGGTGATGGCGTGGCGCTGGGGAGAATACTATCCCCTTCCTGACTGGATTGATGTGGCCTACCGACTGCGGGAGAACAACTGGCGGGGTGAGCAGACTCTGGAACTGGAGCTGTTGGGCGCTCGGGTGTCAAGAGTGCCGCCCCCCGAGCGCTGCGAGGAGCCAGAAGCGCTTTTATCTAGACCTGCTGAGGCTCAAGCGGTAGAAGATGCTGACAAAGAGGCAGAAGAGGATTGCCCTCAGCCCCTGCAGGAGCCAACATTGATTTGCGCTGAGCCATCCAAACCGCTGCCGTTACCGTCTTGGGACTCGCTAGAGACTCTGGAATCGCTACAGGTTGAAGGGAATTTGCTAGTCTATGGCGATCAGCGGCCCTATATTTCACGACAGCAGATCAAGGGGGGCATTGAATACGATCGACCCACGCAGCCTTGCCAAACACTGCTGTTATGGACATTGCCACCTTCAGTCGTTCATCTCAAGTGGCTGCTGGCACTGGGCCGACCTCAGAGGGTCTATATACACGGAAAGCTTCCTCGAGAGACTGAGGTGACTGCGTTGCGATCGCACCTCAAATACGAGCTGATTAAATCGATGGGGAATCGGGTAAATCTTTTAGAGCTGGGGCAGAAATGGTGGGTATCACCCAGCGTGTTAGTTGCCATCATGCGGGAGCTTGGGTATACCTGCCCTAGCTTCCCAAAAACGGGCGATCTAGAGCAGGAACTCAAGCAGCTAGAGCAGTGGTATCGCTCCTCAGCCCGTCAAGTGGCTCAACAAATTTAAAGCTTGCCGCCGCCTAGAGCGATGGCCCCAATAATGAGGGGACCGCCTACTACGACAAAGACGATAGACGCCAGCTGTAAGACCGTTTCCTGCAAACCGGCAGAGATTAAAAGTTCCATTTTTCCTCCCAAGATGACCCAATGATCGTGGATAAACCAGAATTTCATTGTACCTGCTGGCGGGGCGCTACCTAGGGAATTCTCTGACAAGAGTTGAGTTAGCAGAATCAGTTATGGTATCTCTAACGGGCTATGGGCTAAACCTTCTACTGAATGGGTGCGTCGGTCGATGTCCTTTAGCGACTGTTTCTTGCTGTAACTGCAGCACTGTAGAGGTTAACAATCATGGCGACCTGGACATGCATTCAAGGATGTGGTGCTTGCTGTCATTTAGATTTGAGCGAGCGCCCTGATATTCAGGAGTATCTCTCAGCGGAAGAATTCGAGCGATATCTAAGTTTGATTGGGCCAGATGGCTGGTGTATTCACTTCGATCACGACGAACGTAAATGCAGTATTTATGCCGAGCGTCCTGGCTTTTGTCGCGTTACGCCTGAGACCTTTAAGCGTCTGTACGGAATTGACCCAGATGATTTGAATGAGTTTGCGATCTCATGTTGTCGTGAGCAAATTGACGCCGTTTACGGCAACCGTAGCTTAGAAGGGCTTAAGTTCGAGCAAGCCATCGGTTTAGATCTTGGCTAAGGCACGACCCATCGCAGGCATAATAGTTCACGTATCTGCAACTAGAGTTCCTTTGTGAGTGATCCCCTAACTCAACGATCGTCTAATTCATCCCCAGGCTCTGACGATTTGCAAAAGTCTGATCCACAAATGCTGGCAGAGGCCGTTGAATCAGGCGACAAAGACCCCAAGAGCTTTGGTCGCGAGTTTTTGATGGCCTTCGGCACCATTTTTCTCGCGGAGCTAGGGGACAAAACACAGCTTTCTACACTTCTAATAACGGCAGAATCTCAGTCGCCTTGGATTGTCTTTGCCGGGGCCGCTGCAGCCTTGATTACCACCAGCTTATTGGGGGTCGTGATCGGCCGCTGGCTGGCACGCTATCTCTCACCTGCAGCCTTGAAGACAGCGACAGGAGCAAGCCTGTTATTCATTGCTGTTCTGCTAATTTGGGATACGGTTCACCTTTAGGCCAAAGCTATGGATTGGAATTTATTGGGACTGAGCTTCATTATTGTCTTCCTTGCAGAATTGGGAGACAAAAGCCAGCTTGCTGCCATTACCCTGAGCGGTCAGTGTCGGCATCCGCGGGCGATCTTTCTGGGGACGGCTTCAGCACTGGTCTTTGCTAGTTTCTTAGGCGTTGTCTTGGGAGGAAGTCTAGCTCAGTTTCTGCCGACCCAACTACTGAAAGCAGTCGCTGCAGTCGGATTCGCCACGCTGGGGATCAGCTTTCTTTGGTCTGAAGAAGAAGAGTAGACAGTTTCTTGACTGATCAAACCTCCTCAGCCTTGAGCTATTGCGGTCGGCTATCTAGGCCTTTTACCATCTCAATTGTGGCACTCGCTGCTGCTTCGCAGGTTCTAGAGATCGGGCCAGACTAGAGCGAGCATGCTTCAAGGTTTGACAAAACTCCTTTGCCTTATGAGAAGCCTGACGGACTTCTGTGATTGCGGATTCCAAATCAGGGAGGGAAACCTGAGTCTGATTTCGTCCGAGCCTCTTTGCAGTATAAAGTGCTCGATCAGCCGCCTCAACAAGCTGAACCGGTGAAACATCTTGATGAGGAATCATGCTTGCTACTCCGAGGCTCAGCGTCACTTGATCACCCGTAGAAGATGCGAGGTGAGGCAGGTTTAGACGCTGAACAGCTGCTTGGATATCTTTAGCAATGTGGGTGGCACCTTTTAAGTCTGTATTGGGCAGTATAAAGGCAAACTCTTCGCCGCCATATCGAGCGACCAAATCAGCAGGGCGTTGGACAATATTTGCAATCGCGGCTGCAACCTGCTGCAGGCAAGCATCCCCTGCCGGATGACCGTAGGTATCGTTGTAGGCTTTGAAATGGTCTACGTCACACATAATCAAAGACAGAGGCGAATCTTCGCGAGCCAGACGACGCCACTCGGCCCAAAGCACTTCATCAAAGCGACGTCGATTATAAATCTGTGTCAGTTCGTCAATAGTGGCGAGTTGCTCAAGGGCTTGATTGGTCACTTCTAACTGTTGGTTAGAGTGTTGTAAAGCCGCTGTTATGGCCTGAAGCTTCAGTTTTTCAGACTGCAATTCTAGATACTGTTGATGTCTTTCAAGGGCATAGCGAATGGTGCGACCTAACAGATGACCATCAAATTTCCCCTTAACGAGGTAATCTTGAGCACCTCGCTGGACGGCCTCAATGGCAATAGATTCATCAATGTTCCCGCTGTGAATAATAATCGGTACTTCAGAGCAACTTGAACAGATCTTGTGATAGGCGTCTAGCCCCTGAGCATCTGGCAGCGATAGATCAAGGATCACCAGTTCAATTGAATCACCTGAAGATCGAAGACAATCTAATGCTTCACTGATACTTTGAGCATGAGTCATTGCATCTAAACAATACTCTTGCTGAGACAACAGGGCCTTTAAGAGTTGAACATCTTGATAGTCATCTTCAACCATCAAGATTTGAACATGCTTTTCTGCATCGCCGCTAGCCGGTTCAGACAATAGTGCTACATTCTTGTCAAACATAGAAACCCATTAAACCTTCGTTAAGTAACAAACACTGATAGCCTGAAGCTTTCATGAGTCAAGAGAGATATAGATGTATCTCCCAATTCAAGGACGCGAAAAATATCGTGCCAAGCTAAACGTGAGCTTCAATTACTTCTATGATGCCCAACGCTCTGTTTGATTTATGTATGCAAACTCGGGTTAACGTATATATCTCGGTATCACTTAGCTTGATTTTTTATTTATTTTTGGAAGTAAATAAAATCAGTGTATTGAACAAAGTTTTGTCCTTGCTCAATAGATTGATTTACTAGATCTAGCGAGGTGGATATTTAAACAGGCTTTCCTGCGTTGGGATGGCCTACTTTACCAACACCATAATCAATAGTGAGACAGCGCCCAAAATCACCATCAGGCCTGACGGCATAACCTTCTGGGTCTTGACCCATCGAATGCCGAACACAACGACCAATATGCCAGTAATCACCGTTGCCATCGATAATCCAATCGCGCTGCCTTTCAAGGTTGCGATCGCACCTACCACCAGCAGCATGCCAAAAAAGCAGCCCATGATCAGAGAAATCTTGCTCTTGCTCTTCACATAGCCCATCACGCCACCGGCAATGTTGAGCAAGCCGTAGAGTAATGCAGCTAGGGTTCCAGGAGTCATGATTGCTTGCCGTAGAGGATGAATCAAACCTTACCAGAGGATGCAGCCCTAAGCTTTATCCTGCCATTCATCAGAACTTAACGGCACCACCATCCCCTCGGTCGTGAACCCAAGCTGCATTGCCTCTTGGGGCTGAATAACCTGACCGGTCACGGCACAGTGCTGCTGCTGGTGAGCGATGGCCGGGACACTGGCGCTAATCTGAGTGGGTGAAAGCCGATCGTCCCCTGATTTTTGCTGTACATAGGTCCAGAGAACATCACGGATTAGGGTTTGATATCCTTGATTGCCCGCCAGTGTTTTGAGACGCTCCTTTAGCTCTCGCTCCAGACGGATGCTCGTAACCTGCATATCCGTTGTAGAAGTGTGGTGACTCGTGGGCAAAACAATACCTCCTAAAGGAACAGGAGCACCAGCGGTGCTCGCATGGATAAGAACAGCCTTTCCTTAGTCGCACCGCGTTCAGAGTCGCGTCACGTTCAGCCGCCTTGAAGCTCTGATCAATACGGCTACTGCTCCATACTACGATTGTAGTATAGCCATCATCCAGCAATTGATGTCAAGCCAGAAACTAGCACAGGCTTTGCCTGCATCCGGACCTATTCTTGAGGAATAATAGATGCTGGGATCACGTCCCTTGGCCGACGACGTAAATAGAGGATCAGTGCCCAGAATAGCGATAGACCCACTAGATACTTCGCGGCATCAGGAACCCCTGGCGCGGGAGAGAAAAAGCCCTCAATGATGCCCGCAATCACCAGCATAGGAACAACACCAAACATAAGTTGAATGGCCTTTCCGCCCCCTATTCTCAGGGCATCAAGGCGCTTATACTGTCCCGGGAAAATCAGGCCCTGTGCAAGACATAAACCTGCGCCCCCCGCCAAAAAAATAGCCGGTAGCTCTAGTGAGCCGTGGGGCAAGACGAAGGCCCAAAAGGGGTAAGCAAGATCATTCTGACCCACCAAAGTTGCAACGACACCAATCAGCAACCCGTTGACCCACATAATGTAGCTCGTCCCAAACCCCGCCAACATACCACCAGCAAAGGCTTTGAAAGTGACGCCAATATTATTCCGCATTAGAAAGCTAGAGGCGATCGGCTCTGCTCCCACCATAGATCCCGTCCATAGCTCACCTTCATCCTGCACTAGATCAATCATGTCCTGAGAAACCATCGTGGAGATAAAGGCTGGATCGCGCCAAGCGTACCACCAACCGATCAAGCCGCCAACGATGAAGATAAGCGTCGCAGCGGCGATCTGCTTCCATGTATCCTGCACCGCCCTCGGGAAGCCCCACAGAAAAAAGTCAACAACCTGCTGCCACTCCTGCCGCCGTCCCCCCTGATAAATCTGAGCATAGCCCCGCATCGTCAGCCCCTGGAGCTTTTCCGTGATGGCCGGACCCACCTGACGCGCCTTTGCCCGTGCCAGATCAGACGCCACTAGGCGATAGAGACCGCTCAGCTCCTGCACCTCAGAAGCTGACATTCGCTTTAGGCTTTTAGACTCAGCCTGCCGCAGCAGAGACTCCAGCCGCTGCCACTGAGGTTCTTGCCGCGCTAACCATCGCTGGATATCCATGGGTGCTTGAGAATGTTTAGGACGAAACCGCTTCTTCTAGCATCAGCTTCGAGGCTCTGAGAGATTCGGGGATCGTAATCGGATAGTTGCCAGAAAAGCAGGCCGAGCAAAAATGACTGTCGCTATCCTGAGCAGCCTCTAGCATGCTGTCATGCCGCAGGAAGGCAAGTGAATCAACGCCAATTTTGTCCGCAATTTCCTGCACCGACTTGGTGGCCGCAATCAGCTGGTCTTGGTTGTCGGTGTCAATGCCGTAAAAACAGGGATGGGTCACAGGGGGAGAGGAGACGCGCATATGCACTTCAGCCGCCCCCGCATCTCGCAGTGCTTTGACAATCTTGTGACTGGTGGTGCCTCGGACAATGGAGTCGTCTACAATCACGACCCGCTTACCCTCTAACACATCTCGAAGCGGGTTGAGCTTCATTTTGATGCCCAGCTCTCGCATGGCCTGGGTCGGTTGAATAAAGGTACGACCAACGTATCGATTCTTGATCAGACCTTCGGCGTAGGGAATGCCGCTGAGCTGTGAAAAACCGATGGCGGCAGGAATTCCAGAGTCTGGAACCGCAATAACAATGTCGGCCTCAACAGGAGATTCTTTTGCTAAATATTCGCCGAGGCGTAAGCGGTAGCTATAGAGGCTTTCACCATGCATCTGGCTGTCAGGTCGAGCGAAGTAAATCATTTCGAAGACGCAGAGCTTTGGCTCAGGGCGCTGGCTCCAGTGAAAAGAGGCGAGTCCCTCTTTTGTAATCCACACCAGTTCACCGGGTTCGACATCCCGTAGATATTCGGCCCCAATGATGTCGAGGCCACAGGTTTCAGAGGCCAAGACGTACTGAGGATTCCCAGGGCTATCGGCAGAGGTTAGAATTCCCAGCACCAGCGGTCGAATACCGTGGGGATCACGAACGCCCATAACACCTTCAGGGGTACCGATGACGAGGCTAAAGGCTCCCTCACAGGTCTGACAGGCTGCGATCGCACTGTCCAGCCAATCCTTACCCGTCGAGATTTCCTGAGCAATGGCGTAGGCAATGACCTCAGAGTCAGTGGTGGTCTCCAAGGACCAGTTGTGCGCCAAGACCTGCTCTCGCAAAATAGCAGTATTGACGAGATTGCCGTTGTGCGCCAGGGCTAGCGTTCCCAAACGGGTCTCAACGATGACGGGCTGGGCATTGACCACCCGACTTGATCCCGTTGTTGAGTAGCGCGTGTGGCCCACCGCAATGCTGCCCGGAAGCTGCTCCAAAATTTGCTCATCAAAAACCTGGGTCACCAAACCCATATCTTTGTGAACGTGAACCTTATCGCCCTGAAACGTGGCAATCCCGGCGGACTCTTGCCCTCGATGCTGGAGTGCAAATAGACCAAAGTAGGCGAGCTTGGCGGCTTCATGCCTAACGGTATAAACGCCAAAGACCCCACAGGCTTCTTCTGGCTTATCCTCCGCTAGCAGGTCAGGGGGAGGAAGGCGGTCAATGTCGAGAACTGGGCCAGTGGGCTCTTGAGCAGTCATGCTAGATATTGACACCGCGTCACCTGAATACATGGAGGAAATATTAAGGAATATTTAAGACAATAACAAACTTCTAGGGGGATCGCCGATCCAAATTTGGATTAGCTGTCCTCTGGATTGAGCTTATTTTCAATGGCATGACTCCAACGGTCAGTCATATTCGCGAGAGAGGCAGAAAGAATCATATGCCCATTTGCACGGAGATCGAGGCTATTTTGACCGCTAACGTGACCGAGGTATTCCCAGGGTAGCGCCTGCGTTTGTAAGTAGGATTCCCAAGCTTGTTGATGTTGCGATCGCAACGACACTAAAATTCTAGCGCCCCCTTCTCCAAACAACAGCTCATCCCACCGCAGCTCACCCTTGGAGGAGGCCAGCTCAAGCTCTGCACCTCGCTGGCCGCTAATGCAGGACTCGGCCAAGGCAACAACCACCCCGCCTTCAGCAGAATCATGAGCTGATTGAATCCAGCCTTTCTGGATACCGTGGCGGCAGGCTACCTGCACCTGACGCTCCAGTTCAAAATCAACCCTGGG
This sequence comes from Acaryochloris thomasi RCC1774, assembly GCF_003231495.1. NCBI lineage: Bacteria > Bacillati > Cyanobacteriota > Cyanophyceae > Acaryochloridales > Acaryochloridaceae > Acaryochloris > Acaryochloris thomasi. Next base: position 178,640 of record NZ_PQWO01000011.1, on the reverse strand, counting down.
CGGACGGCCTGCTACCTGCTGATGAATGGCAGCCAAATACTCAGAACCACCTAAAGTCACCGCTCCTTGCTCGACAGGCTGCGGCGTGAGCAGAGCGCCTAACAAGTAAATCAGATCGCCTTCGTCTTGCCAGCCCTGCCCACAGGTCTGCTCAAGATTTGAGATCAGCCCCACCATTCCCACAACCGGGGTGGGATAAATGGGCTGGGGTTCTCCCGCAGCATTGAGGGTTTCGTTATAGAGCGAGACATTGCCGCCGGTCACGGGGGTGCTAAAGGCTGTGCAGCCCTCTGAGAGACCGCGACAGGCTTCAGCCAGTTGCCAGTAGCCAATCGGCTTTTCAGGACTGCCAAAGTTGAGATTGTCGGTGACGGCGATCGGTTCAGCACCGACGCAGCTTAGATTACGGGCGGCTTCAGCCACGGTTGCCTTGGCCCCTTCATAGGGATCGAGGTAGACGTAGCGGGCGTTACAGTCAACGGTGGCTGCGACCGCTGAGTTGCCCCTAGGCGCGACTCCTTCAAGGGGGCGAAGACGGATCACGGCAGCGTCGGCGTCTCCAGGAAGGGTGACGGTGTTGTTCTGGACTTGGTGATCGTACTGGCGGTAAACCCAGCGCTTGGAGGCGATGGTGGGGGTAGCCAGGAGGTCTAAAAGAATTTGGGTCCAGTTTTTGGCCTTGCCTTGGATTTCGATGCCTTGGATTGTGCAGGGAGGGATGCGATCGCAACTCCATTCCCAAGCCTTCTGCGCGTACTCAGGCGGCTCGGGCGGTAGCTCTCGATGATAAATGGGCGTGTTATCCGACAGCGCCGTGGCCGGAATCTCCGCCGCCACCTCGCCTTGAAAGCGAATCTTGACCAAGGACTCAGGAATCACAGAACCCGCCACCACGGCCTGCAGACCCCAGCGATGGAAAATATCAATGAGCTCCTGTTCGCGGCCTTTCTCAGCCACAAACAGCATTCGCTCCTGAGATTCAGAAAGCAGATACTCGTAGGGCACCATTCCCGTTTCCCGATTGGGAATCAGGTCTAGATCTAGGTCAATTCCCAATCCGCCCTTGGCCGCCATCTCAGCCGTAGAGCAGGTCAGCCCCGCCGCACCCATGTCTTGAGCGGCTACTACAGCGCCAGTCTTGAACGCTTCCAAACAAGCTTCAATCAGTGACTTTTCTAAAAACGGGTCACCCACCTGCACTGCAGGGCGATCTTCGACTTCAGACTCGGCATTGAGTTCAGCACTGGCGAAGCTAGCGCCTCCCATACCGTCTCGTCCGGTCGTGGAACCCACATAGAGCACCGGATTGCCCACGCCAGCCGCCCCAGACTTCATAATCTCTGGGATCTCCATCAGGCCCAGAGCCATCGCATTCACCAGCGGATTGCCGCTGTAGGCCGGATCAAAATAGACTTCGCCGCCCACCGTCGGCACCCCGACGCAGTTGCCGTAGTGGGCAATACCAGAAACAACGCCATTGAAAAGGCGGCGCGTTCGAGCATCGTCCAAGCTGCCAAATCGCAGAGAATTGAGGACCGCAATCGGTCTGGCCCCCATCGTAAAAATATCACGAAGGATCCCCCCAACACCAGTGGCCGCTCCCTGAAAGGGTTCCACAGCCGAGGGGTGATTGTGAGACTCAATCTTGAAAGCAAGCTGCAGCCCATCGCCGAGATCGACAACCCCGGCATTTTCCCCCGGTCCCACGAGGATACGCTCTCCTGCGGTGGGAAACTGGGACAGCAGGGGTCTGGAGTTTTTGTAGCAGCAATGTTCAGACCACATGACCCCAAACATCCCCAACTCAGCTCGATTGGGGTGGCGACCAAGTCGCTGAACAATCTCGTCATATTCTCCCGGCTTCAGACCCTCGGAAGCAATTTCATCTGGGGAACAGTGGGCAGCAGTAGACATGCACAAATCACCAACGGCACAGGTGTTTAATTGTACCTGTTGTCTAATCCTGACAGATGATTTAGACGCAATGGCATCAGCCAGCTAGAAAACAATTGTGTCTTGTTATCCAGCAGCGATAAAGTGGCAAAGCTGCTTTTTAGTTTGCTCATGCTTCCTGGAGCGGTCGTGGATGTTCAAAGAATTTGCATCCCGACTTGAGCGGCGAGGGAGGGGAAAAGCGACGGGTCTCTTCTTGAAGAGTTATCAGAATGACAGATTTGCATGTGTCTTGGTCTGAGTATCACCACAAAATTGAACAGTTGGCAGCCACTGTATACCAGTCAGGCTGGCAGTTTGACCAAATTATTTGTCTAGCTCGGGGCGGTCTTCGGATTGGAGATATCCTTTCTCGAATCTATGATTGCCCGCTCGCAGTTCTGGCCGCATCTTCCTATCACGACCAGCATCGGGGAGCATTGAATATCGCTTCTACCTTGACGATGGCGACCCCAAAGCTAGGAACGAAAGTTCTATTGGTGGACGATTTAGTCGATTCTGGACAGACTCTGAAGCAAACACTCGTCTGGCTACAGCAGCATACAGACATTGATCAGGTCCGCACAGCAGTGATCTGGTGCAAAGCGGCCTCAGTGATCGAGCCGCATTACTTTGTCGAGCACTTGGCAGACAACCCCTGGATTCATCAACCGTTTGAGCTATACGAACAGATCAAGCCTCAGGATTTAGGAGAAAAGTTTTTGGATAGCCTGCCCCCAATTGCCGCAACTGAGAATTGCTGAGCTGGGAAAATTTTCTCCACCCTGAAATTTTTGAGTCCAGTTTGGGAACACTAAGGCTGCGGACATTGGGGATTTAGGAAAAATGCAGATCCGAGGACTGATCAAACAGGCTGTAGCACCTGCGATCGCAATTATCTGTGCCGGTACCATTGCCCATCTACAGTCCGCTCAAGTCACGGCCGCAGAACAGCAGGCCGACCAAGAAATTACCAAGGCAGAGGCGCTACGAGAAGAAGCACAGTATAAGACCAACATGGCCTTGGCCCAGAAATTGCCGTCATCTGGTTTCGATAACTTGATTGCCAATTGGGCCTTCCTGAATGTGGTGCAGTATTTTGGTGATGACGAAGCCCGCAGTAAAACTGGCTATACGGTGACGCCTGAGTTCTTTGAAGTGGTGGTCAATCGCGATCCGTTGTTTTTAGATATGTATAGCTATCTATCTTCAATGGTGACCCTCTACGGCGGACAACCTCAGAAATCAGTGGCTATGCTAGAGCAGGGACTCGCCGAGATTCCAGAGGCGATGAAGCCAGAAGCATACTTTCTCTGGCAGGCAAAGGCCGCGGATGAACTGTTGTTTTTAGGACAGCCTCAGGCTGCGCGTCAATCTTACGAACAAGCGGCAAACTGGGCCGGCCGATCGTCAAAGCCTGGGCTGAGGAAAGTAGCACAACGCTCCCGGCAGACGGCTGAGTTTTTAGCGACAAATCCTGATAGTCGTCAGGCCCAAGTTAGCTCTTGGTCTAACATATTGATGAGTGCCGTCGATCAGCGAACACAGCAGTTTGCTAGCAGCCAAATTGAGGCGCTGGGAGGTCGAGTCTCAGTGAATGATGATGGGCTCATGTCCGTGCAGCTTCCTTCAGAATCAGAACAAGAGCAGCGACAGCAGTAGCGGGTCACAAAGTGGACGCTGGATCGGAAGTATCTTTGGCTCAAAGGGTCCACGCCTAGCATCGTCAGCAGCAAAGTTGTCTCTACCACAGCTTTCAAGCTCTGTCTATATGCATCTCCCGATTTCCGATCAGCACTTATACTGACGGCTAACGCCTGATCTATAACTCTTCGCAGGACGGCAAATATAGCCCCCACGTAGCGGTTGATTAGGACTCGATTCAACTGCCGGAATGATTGCTGATGACAATGAACGTGAAGCCACAGCCTTGGCCCCTGTGGCCAACCCTCGGTTTTTCCACGCTGATTATCGGTACCTTGCTAGGGGCAAGTACGGCAATCGCATTGGTCGCGATTTTCATCGTCATGGCCCAAACGCCAGGAGCAGAAGTTCAAGATTTCACCCAGATTGCTAAGAGCTTAGAGACGAACGGCCTTTTGCTCGCCATCTCGACCCTGGTAGCGGATACCATCGGCATCGGTTTGATCTACTTCTTTGTGCGTCTGCGGCGCTCCATCACCGTGCCCCAGTATTTGGGGCTACGCGGTATTTCAGTAAAAACCTTTGTCCTCTGGCACATTGCTTTCCTGGGCTTTTTGGTGCTTTCAGAGTTATCGATGAAGCTGTTTCACCAAAGCGATCAGTTTATGGTGGAGGCTTTTACCTCTGCTCACCATTTAGTCCCGCTGTTTATTGCGGTGGTGTTGGTCGGCCCCCTGTTTGAGGAGCTTTTATTTCGCGGCTTTATGATACCCGGAATCGCGAGATCCAGCCTCGGCCCCACCGGAGCTGTTCTGATCTCGTCAGGAATCTGGGCTGTCATTCACCTACAGTACAATCTATTCTTTATGGGGATTCTCTTTGGGTTTGGTCTGCTGCTGGGGATTGCCCAACTGAAAACCCGCTCTCTCTACCTGCCCCTGGCGATGCATAGCTTGAACAATCTGATCGCGTTTGTGGGCGCAGCATTGACGGTCAGATAAGCCTTTGGGCAAAGAATCTTTGCTGAAAGTAAAGCTGTTAGACTAAAGCTTGCACTCGGTCGCAGTTCATTGTGATCATCTAGACATCTCTACCTCGGCTCAGCGACTATGCCTAGAACCCAACGCAACGATAACTTTGTTGATAAGACGTTTACCGTCATTGCAGACATTATCCTGAAGCTATTGCCGACGAACCCCAAGGCAAAGGAAGCATTTGCCTACTACCGAGATGGCATGTCAGCTCAGGCCGATGGCGAGTATGCCGAAGCCCTCGATAACTACAAAGAAGCCCTAGAACTAGAGGAAGATCCCTACGATCGCAGCTTTGTTTTATACAATATGGCTCTTATTTATACGAGCAACGCAGAATACGATAGGGCGCTGAAGACCTACGACGAAGCGTTAGATCTCAATCCTCAGATGCCTCAGGCACTCAATAACTCAGCGGTAATCTTCCATCAACGCGGGGAAGAGGCGACGCAGGCGGGTAAGACTGACGAGGCAGAAGAGATGTACGATCGCGCGGCTGATCTGTGGGTCAAGGCGGTGCGTTTAGTGCCTAATAACTATCCTGAAGCACAAAATTGGCTGAAGACAACGGGAAGAGCAACGTTGGATAGCAAGTAATTTTTATACATGGTTTTTATACATGATTGAACGCGAAGAAGTACTGAAGGTGGCCAATCTAGCCCGCCTAGAGCTGACGGCTGCAGAGGAATCACAGTTTACGACTCAGCTTGGCGATATTCTGGATTATTTTGATCAGCTCAGCGAGCTGGATGTAGAGGGTGTGGAGCCAACGACGCGGGCCATTGATGTCAGTAATGTGACGCGTGTTGATCAACAGCAGACCTGTGAAGAACGCGATCGCATCCTAGCGGGTGCACCCGAGCAAGATGGCGACTTTTTTCGAGTGCCCAAAATCATGGCTGACGACTGACCCCGAGCATCTAAAAAGAAATCGTAGAATTCTTCTGACTAACTGCCGCCGCAATTCTCTTGGGCAGCAATGTTTATTCTGTGGGCATCCTTACAAAAGGGGGCAAGTTGAGTACCGGCTCTATGAAAATAGTGGGTTCCGATTTGCGGAACTGGGTGGTCATTGTTCCGAACCTCTTTAATCGGATCGAGCCTTACAATGAGCTACTTACAGATGATTCTGCACAACCGAAAATACCTCAAAGTGCTGTTGGCACTGTTGACTATCACGGCTGGCATCTGTAGCCCTAGGCATCAAAATTATGCTGCATTATCCCTACCCCATCAAACTAGGGAGCATCCTGCAGACCTAGAATATTATGCTCAAGCGGACCTGGCTGACACAGAGGCGCAGGATCGGATTCAGACAGCGCTCGAGAGACAGGCAACTCGACTCAATTTGAGCAACCTACCTATTAGAAAAATTCCCTCAGAAATTGGGAAGTTGAAAGATCTGAAGACCTTCAGCATTCACAACGACGAACTGAGCAGCATCCCAGCAGAAATCGGGCAGCTCAAGAATCTAAAAACACTGATTCTACATGCTGATAATTTGAATGGTTTGCCCACAGAAATTGGACGATTAGAAAAGCTAGAAACGCTGGTCATCTCCAGCAAGAATCTAAGTGCTCTGCCTTCCGAGATTGGACAATTAGCAAATTTAAAGGAACTTTCCATTCAGAGAACACAGATCGATCGCCTGCCTCAAGAAATCGCACGACTGAAAAATCTTCAAATCCTCAGTGTGACTTATAGCCATCTGAGCAGTTTTCCAGAGGGGATTGAGCAGCTTATAAACTTGAGAGTGATAGACTTTTCTAACAATAAGCTGAGCCGCATCCCTTCAGAAGTCGGGCAGTCAAAAAAATTGCAGAAGATGAACCTCAAAGGGAATCAACTGAGGAGACTACCAAAACAAGTCGGGCAGTTAGTAAATTTAGAAAAACTTATACTGTCTGATAACAGACTGAGCCGCCTACCTAAGGAGATTGGTCAATTAGTCAAACTCAAAGAACTTTCTCTCTATGCCAATAAGCTCAGTCAACTACCGACAGAAGTAGGGCAATTAGAAAACCTACAAGAGATTAATCTGTCTGACAATAAACTAAGTTTTTTCCCAGAAAATACTTTAAATTTACCGCAACTTCAAATAATTTCTCTTGCTGAAAATGAGCTAAGTGATTTACCGAAAGGGATTGGAAATCTCAAACAGCTTAGAAAACTTATCTTCTGGAATAATAGATTGAGCAGGCTACCAGAGGAAATTAGTCAGCTATCCAATCTAAACGAGCTTGAGCTTTGCGGCAATCAATTAAGTAGCCTGCCAGTGGAAATTAGGCAGCTTGTGAATCTGCAAAAACTTGATCTTGCTGACAATCAGATAAGTCATTTTCCATCTATGTTCGGAGAATTAGTCAACCTCAAAGAGTTGAGTTTGTCGAGCAATCAATGGACAGACTTCTCTGCAGAATTGAGAGAAATACCTCATTTTGAAGACTTGCTGAGAGTAACAAAATTCTGCAGATTTGATCTCAGCGATTCACAACGCAAAAAGCTAGAAGACAAATTAGATGAAATTTTTGAATGACCATATAAAAAGTGTAAAACGGCTACCACAACTGTCACTCTACTCAGTGATTTCCGCACGCTCTGCTGGATTCTCTGCAGAAATGTCGTGAATGTTCCAGAATGCACCGCCCAAGGCTGAATACTGAATGCCGGTAAACTTGTTGCGAACCGCGTTCAATGATAGAGGATTAATCAGATAAATGAGGGGCAGTTGCTCCTGAGAAATCTGCTGAGTTTTAGAATAGATTTCTTTGCGCTTGGCCTCATCTAACTCTCGTGCACCTTGAATATAGAGCTGACCAATTTCTTGTTCCCAGTCATTGACAACCCGCCCCTCCACACCATCAGCGGCCTGATTGAACATATGCAGACCACCGTCTGGATCCCAGACGTTTTTACCGAAGTGAGGTTCAGTTCCCCCCGTCAAACCCAGCAGAACGCACTCCCACTCTAGTGAAGACGAAAGCTGGTCCACAAGCGTACCAAACGCCAGCGGAGCAAAATCCACCTGCATCCCAATGCCTGCTAGATCTTGTTTGATCTGTGCCCCTAGTGCTTCTCGCGTGGCATTCCCCGAATTTGTTTTCAGCACGAATTGGACTCGATTCCCGTCTGAGTCGTACAGCTCGTTGCCCTTGTACTGAAAGCCTGCTCCTGTTAACAGCTGCTTCGCTTTTTCGGGATCATAGTCATAGGTTTTTAGTCCCTCCTCTGGCGTCAGATAAAAAGGACTCTGAACGGAAACCGGTGAGTTCTGCGTTTTCCCTAATCCTAAAAACGTGTTAGTTAGCATCTTTTGCCGATTGACGGCATAGGCAACGGCTTGGCGAAAAGCCACGTTATTGAACCACTTTGATTTAACAGGATCAACTAAAGGCCGACCTTTGCGTTTACCTGTGTTTAAGTTGAAGAAAACAAAGTTGGTGCCAGGGGCTGGGCCGCCCTCCAAAATTTCAAAGTTACCTTCTTCTTCTTCTCGTTTCAGCAGCGAAAACTGCTCAGGCGTGACCCCTACAGAATCGAGACCTCCTGAGCGGAACTGTAATAGCGAAGCATCAGCCGATTCCACAATCTGCCAGACAATACGCTCGATGTTGCCATCAGAAGCACCTGAGGTTTGATAGCGCCAATAATAGGGGTTGCGACGGTAAATGACCCGTTGATCAATAGTGTAGTTGGCTAACTTGTAGGGACCATTAACAATGATCTTCTCTGGAGCCGTTTCGACACTCCACGTCGAGTTAAAAATAGGCTTCCCTGCAGAATCTTTTTTCTCCACAGTTTCCCGCAGGATATGGGCGGGCAGGATGGGCGTGCCGGTTGCTTGTAGAAAAGGAGCAAAGGGTTCAGGGACTGTGAACTCAACGCGGCGATCGTCTAACTTGCGAATATTAGGGAAAGCCCCACTTTCCCCAATCCGTAAGGCGTCACGGGTATCGGTGGGGATATCTTCGTTGAGATAGATATCGTTGTAGGTAAAGACCACGTCGTCTACCGTCAATGGCTGACCGTCTGACCACTTTAGATTGGGCCGCAGCAAAAATTCAATCTTGAGCTTGTCTTCTGAAATCTCCCAGGATTCAGCGAGGGCAGGTTCGACATCTCCGGTGATCGGGTTGCTGGTGACGAGTCCTTCATAGGTATAGGTGAAAATATTCGGAGATTCTTGACTCAGGGCATAGTTAAAGGTGGCTGGGCCGCTGAGAACGCTGGTGACGAGTTCAGGAACCTGGGCCGCTTCGGTTCTAAAGCTCTCTAGGCTGCAGCCGCTGGTTGCGATCGCAAATACAAAAGCCAAACCCATCGAGACCCAACGCCGCAGGCGCGAACCAGTAATAGCCACACTTAACCTCAAAAAGCACAACGTCAGCTTAAATCATACCGTCCAGCTATGGTTTCAACGGCATCTCCGACCCTCAGCACCTTACCCGCTTCTGAAGCCGGAACCTGAGTGTTCACCGTCAGTCTATAGAAGTGATTAAACCGCGATCGCAACACCCCCTCCGGTAGCGTCTCCCGGCGCTTAGCAACAAAGGTTTTCTGAAACCCTGAGTAGACGTCCCCTGTATCAGGATCGCGCGTCGGTACCGGGCAGCGCTGGCAGGGATTGATCCCCAAGAATTGGACATCCCCCACCCGAAACGGCAGCGGCACATTTGGCTCTCCAAATAAGCGATCTTCCCAAAAGGCTGTGGCGGCATCCAGCTCTAGATTCGTACGAAACCGCCGCCGGATCGCCTCAACATTCAGGTCGGAATACCAACTCGCCACCGTCTCTAAACTTGCCACGCTGACAAATGTTGGCCCCGTTGACTCTAGATCATCCGGGAACCCCGTCTCCAGATTTTGCATCAGATGGACCGGCTGCTCAAAATAATCGCTGAACCAAGCCTCCAAAGCTGGCCGCTGCAGATCAAGATGGAAGCTGGTGGTACTTGACTCTCCCTGAATATTGAGATGGATTAAGCGCTGGGGTAAGTCGAATTGCGATCGCAACCGGTGAATATCAGCGTTCCGTTTGCCATTAATCAGTTGGTGATTGGCATCAACAATCGCCAACTCACGATCGCCCTGTAGCGCACCGCCAGGAAGTAATGTCGCTTGCGTAACCGCAATCCCATCTAGAGACTTAATGGGATACAGCAAAATTTTGCTTAGCTCGGTCATGGCAGATTGTCCTCAAAGAGCTGATAGCCGAAAATCAGGCAAGGGTTTATTTTCTATTAGCTGCAAGCTTTTTTCCATTAATTACCATCACCTTTCTATTGACCACTCTCGACGATTAAGAGTCAATGAATTATCTTTAATAAAGTGGGTCTATGTCTTTATTGGGACAAACGGAGCATTGGGGGAAAGCGGCACATCCAGGGGTAGATGTTCGCCGTCTCCGTAACTTCACAATTAAGAAATTTGATTTAATCAGCATCTGGTTCTCATGATTGGGAGGTCAGGCGACACTTTGCGTGCTGAACCACCGATGTGGGGGGAATACCGCATCACAGGAGTAATTTTTAGATGAATTGCAGGATTGGCCTGACCGAAACAGAAATTGATAATTTGATCTCAGTGTTGTACCTCCAGACGGCCATTGATGATCAGAATGCTCTAGCCCTGCTAGATAGACTGACTCAGGCGCTTGACCAGTGCATTGCCGAGAGCAAAGGACGCAGCTACCAGCCTTCAGCTAAGTTCCTTGAATTTCGACAACAGCTTAATCGACAGCTTTATGCACAGATGCGATCGCGCTCCTTTCATGACGGTTCTCCTCTAGACCCTTCCTGAGAAGTAAGGACCGTATTTCAGAACCGATGATTGCCGCTACAGTAGAGTCTGGCAGCCGTCATCTGAGATCTGCATGTCATCGAGTCATTCACGCCCGACCAGCGAACAACAGCGCCGCCAGTGGCTTTCTATCCTGGGCTTAGCCGTTCTCTTTGGCATTGCCTTTATCTGGCAGTTGGGCAGCATTGGCCTCGTTGACGAAACCGAGCCACTGTTTGTGGAAGCCGCTCGTCAAATGCAGGCAACAGGAGACTGGGTCACCCCATACTTCAACGGTGAAACGCGCTTCGATAAACCGCCACTCATCTATTGGCTAATGGCCCTTACTTATCAGGTGCTAGGCGTGAATGAGTGGTCCGCTCGACTTCCTTCGGCTCTCTCAGCCCTTGCTCTCGTGAGCCTGAGTTTTTATACACTGCAACGCTTTGGCTGCCCTAGCCTACCCTCCACAGGAACGAACCTCAAAGAGAAGAACCCTACCTATCTAGCCTGGATGAGTACCGCCATGATCATCCTGACGCCGGAGCTGATCCTCTGGGGCCGGCAGGGGGTCTCAGATCTATTGCTAACCGCCTGTATAGGGATGGCCCTGCTAGCTTTTTTTATCGGCTACGCGTGTCAGGGGAGGCAACAGCAGCACTGGTATCTAGCCTTTTTTATCTTGGATGCCCTAGCTGTTTTAGCGAAGGGACCAGTAGGCGTTGTCCTACCGAGTTTGATCATTCTTTCGTTCTTGCTCTACCTAGGGCAGCTGCGGTCGGTGATGCGCGAACTGCCGCTGCGGCTGGGAAGTGGCTTATTTTTGCTGCTGACGGTGCCCTGGTATGTCCTTGTAATCGGGGCGAATGGCCAAGCATATCTAGAGTCTTTCTTCGGCTATCACAACCTGGAGCGATTCACGAGCGTCGTCAATGACCATGCTGCACCTTGGTATTTTTACTTTGCCATCGTGCTTTTAGGGTTTGCGCCCTGGTCCGTTTGGCTCCCTTTGGGGATCACACGCCTGCAGGCTTGGCAACCGCTACGCTGGCGGCAGCAGCCGAGAACAGAACAGTTAGGTCTCTTTGCGCTGCACTGGTTTTTTGGGGTTTTAATCTTCTTCACCATCGCGGTGACGAAGCTGCCGAGCTATGTGCTGCCACTCATGCCCGCTGCGGCCATTTTGGTGGGAGGACTGAGCGATCGCATCTCCGGCCCTATTCGCAGGCGCTGGGGCATAATCCTGAGTGTCATAGCGCACCTATTACTGCTGATCGCTCTATCAATAGCCTGCTTTTACAGCTCTAGCTGGCTGGGCAACGATCAGTCAATGCCAGACTTCCCGAGGATGGTGCAGGAATCAGGCGTCATGGTCTGGGGCGGCTTGATTTGGGGCGGAGGTGCGATCGCAAGCCTCGTTCTTCTTTGGAGAAACCTGCGCGGTCTATGGTGGATCAACGTCGTGGCAATGGTGTTGTTTCTCAGTCTTACTTTTTTGCCCACCCTGCAAATCATGGACAGTCAGCGTCAGCTCCCGCTGCGTCAAATTGCAGAGACTATCAAACGCGAACATCAAACCGGAGAGCCAATTATCCAGGCGGGCTTCAAACCCAGCTTAGTTTTTTATACACAGATGCCCGTCGACTATCTATACAAGGTTCGACAGATTAAGGCGAGGCTCAAGGGCGCTTGGGAGCAGTCTGAACGCTCTGTCCTTTTAGTGGCTTATCCTCACCGCATTGAAGCGCTTGAATTAGATCCTCAGCGCCTCCAAGTGCTGCAGGAGGTTGGCGCTTACCAATTGGTGAGAGTGCAGAAGGACTAATGTTCAGTTCGGTCTTTGCCTTTGGTTACAAACCATGTGATTTAGAGCACACTGCCAGCAGAAGATGGCCTGCTAGAATATAGTACATAAATACTATTTAAGAGGTAATGGGCTATGAATTACAAACCAGAGGGATTTCATGCGCTGACGGCCAATGCCACCTATAAGGATACGAAGGCTGCTATCGAGTTTTATAAGCGCACCCTTAATCTGATAGTTGATGGTGTGCTCGAATCGCCCCAAGGTTGCGTGATACACGCTTCTGCTTCTATTGGGGACTCCAAGATCTTTATGAATGATGAGTTTGAGGGTTCACCCCGAAAAGCACCAGAGGGCAATACATCTGTTGCTTTCTATCTGTATGTGCCCGATGTAGATAAATCCTATGACCATGCAGTTGATGGTGGAATGACCAGCGTTTCTGAACCCGAGGATATGTTCTGGGGAGATCGCACTGCTGTCGTCAGTGATCCCTTCGGATATAGCTGGACCTTCTCAACCCAAGTGAAAGAAATCCCTATGGAGGAAGTTGAGAAACACATGGCTGCAATGGCCTCTTAATGAAGGGCTGACAGACTTGCAATATCGCTGATTTGAGTAAGAAGGAGACCCTTATGGCTTATGTAGATGGATTTGTTCTGGCAGTCCCCACGGCAAGCCGCGAGAGCTATCAGAAGTTTGCTGAAGACGCTTGTGCGATCTTCAGAAAATATGGTGCCTTAAAAGTCGTTGAATGTTGGGGAGATGATGTTCCCGATGGAGAGCTAACGTCATTCCCGTTGGCGGTCAAATGTGGCGGGGATGAAACCGTCGTCTTTTCTTGGCTTGTCTGGCCTTCTCGTGCCGAACGAGATAAAGGTAATAAAAAGGCGATGGCTGATCCGCGTATGCAAAATATGAAAGAGATGCCCTTTGATGGCAAACGCATGATCTTTGGTGGCTTTGAAACGATTGTCGATCTCTAAATTAAATCCTAGTCTTGATGTCAGAAATCGCTAAATACTGACATTGAAGCTAGGATCTTTGCTAGGAGGAGTTGTTACGAATGTTTCGCGACTGCCAATCCCGTATCAACCTCCAATCTGAGACATGGTGCGACCATAGACAGCGCTGCTTGTCCCCGACTCGCGCTCTTTGTAATTGATCTCTGGCTTTAGTAGCAGCAGCTCTCGGACGCGATCTCGCAGAACCCCCATCTCTTCCCCCGCCCGTAGCAATGTTTTCAGGTTGAGCTGGCCCGTTTCATTGAGCAGGCAAGGACGCAGCCAGCCATCAGCAGAGAGGCGCATTCGATTGCAGCGATCGCAAAAACATTCCGACATTTGGCTAATAAACCCCAGCGTTCCCAGTGCGCCGGGAATTTGAAAGACATCTGCAGGACCATTCCCCTTGACATGACCTGGCTCCAGCCCCCATCGACTGCGGATTTGCTGGCGAATCTCCTCCGACGGTACCCAGCCCCGGGCCCCAAATAGCTCCGCATTACCAATGGGCATAAACTCAATAAACCGGATATGCCACTGACGATCAATACTGAGAGCGGCCAAATCTAGAATCTCCGCCTCATTTACCCCAGGGATAACTACAACATTCAGCTTAAGAGGGTTAAAGCCCACCTCATAGGCCGCCTGAATACCAGCCCAGACCTGCTGCCAGCGCCGCTGCGTCCGATCGCCAACAATCGCCCCAAAGGTTTCAGCATTCAAGGAATCTAAGCTGATGTTCAACCGGCGGAGGCCCGCCTCATAAAGCGCCGCCGCTCGATCTGCAAGCAAAAAACCATTAGTGGTCATCGATAGATCTTTAACCTGAGGCAGTGCCGCAATCTCGCCCACTATCTCCACCAGATCAGGGCGCAGCAGGGGTTCACCCCCCGTCAACCGGAAGCGCGAGAAACCCACCGGAATAAAGACCTGTTTGAGCAGCGAAAGCAGCTCTTGAGCCTGTAGTAGCTCTGACCGCTGCAAAAACTGGACGGCTGTTTCCTCTGGCATACAGTACTGGCACCGGAAATTACACCGATCAATCAGACTAAGGCGCAGGTAGTCAACAGAATTCATGAAGCAACCATTATTCAGAGAGCAATCGCTATCGTTGGGCAAGACTCGTTGTGCTAAGTCTCATGGTCCTCATTCTATCCACAGCAAAGTAGAAGCGTGGTAAAACGCCCCTGCTTTACTCAAAAGCAATACCGTAGTCAGCAAAGAACAAAGCTGGCACTTAAGGAAATAAGTCATCCTCTTTATGGGTCTCAATGGTGCAGTCAGAGGCAGGATAAGCCACACAGGTCAACACGAAACCATTCTCTAACTGGTCGTCATCTAAGAAGGACTGATCCGACTGATCGACAGAGCCCGAAATTAACTTACCAGTGCAGGATGAACAAGCACCCGCTCGACAAGATGCAGGCAGCTCTAGCCCCTGCTCTTCAGCAGCATCAATAATATAAACATCGTCTGGGCAGTCAAGGGTCTGATCGATTCCTTTAGCTTCATTAACCAGAGTGACCTTATACGTTGCCATAGCTCAATCCTTTTAAATGCCTGTACTAATCGAAAAGCTAAGGCCCAACGGGCGCCCACCATACCCCCAAAAAGTGCTTTAGAAGCTCTGGCTTAGTCTGTATCGCGGCCAGCACCTTGAAGACTTTAGGGCAATGGGTTTACTCAATTCCTGAAATAAATGCTGAGGGGTTGCTAATGGAGGTTGAATAGATGACCTGCGCCATGCTCTACCTCCGTTAGCAACGAATGAACTCAAACGGTCAGAGACGACTAGTAGAGTTCTTCTTCTTTGCCCGTTTCGATGGTGCAGTCAGACTTGGGATATGCAATGCAGGTGAGGACATAGCCAGCACCCGTTTGATCTTCATCCAAGAAAGATTGCTCTGACTGATCGATTTCTCCAGCTGTCACCTTACCAGCACAGGTCGAACATGCACCCGCACGGCAAGAGAAAGGCAGATCTACGCCTGCTTCTTCGGCAGCGTCAAGAATATATTCGTCATCTGGGCACTCAATCGTTTGGTTAAGGCCTTCAGCCTCATTAACTAGCGTGACTTTATAAGATGCCATTCGGTAAACCTCTCATTACATGAAAACAGCGGGCGGCCGATGATCGCCCTAGCAACATTAATCAGCAAAATATGGCTAGGTCAATTAAAGGCACCTTCTTGATACTACGAGAAAAATTAAGCTTTATAAAGCTGTGATGCCGTCTCTACCAAAGGGATTTGTAATCAAAAAAAGCCTAAGACCTACGGATTGCTTATGAAAGGGGGGGATTCATATCTATCACTTATGGGTCTCAGAATAAAGATTTACCAGTCGGGGGGAATTAAGTTTTATATGACAACGAAAAATTCCTCTCTGTCTTTTGTTAGCTTCGAAAAACATTACACGTCTGCGCGAGTGAAAGACACATAAAATGCATATGCCCCAATCTCTGACTGGTTATGTGGTGGGCTGGTGCCAAGAACATGGCTGGACCGATCTGTTCGTCGATCACTGCCGATACTGGGCTTTTCCGCCGGGAGCCGTGATGCCACTACCGGTGCCGACTGACGTCTTTAAAGACTTTCAAGGCAGCCACTCTCGGACTACAAGGTCTTTCTATAGCTTGATTTTATCGACGTCTGTAATTGCAGCTGTTTGTAGCTGGCTGCAGCAATCGCCCATGCCGCTGGTATTCGCTTTCTGCCTCAGTGCAATGGCCGTCGGTTTACTGGACGAGCAAATTTAGAGCTGAATTTGTCCTTTCTCAACGGTAAGGACTTGAGCAGAGTCAAGCCATTTAGCTTCAAAGGCACCGAGATGGGTAGTGGTAATGAGAGTTTGAAAACGTTCTTGAATCGCCGCAAGTAGCTGATTCTGACGGTTTAGATCAAGCTCAGCCAACACATCGTCCAGCAGCAGTAGAGGTGGCTCACCAATAATTTCTTCGATCAGCTGCAGCTCAGCCAGCTTCAGCGCTAGGACAAGGGTGCGCTGTTGGCCTTGGGATCCGTATTGGCGAGCGGGGGTTTCATTGATGAGCAAGTCTACTTCGTCCCGGTGGGGACCGGTGAGTGTAATGCCTTGGTGATATTCGGCCCCGGCTCGGGCTTCAATCTGCGCCAAAAATTCACCGTAGAGGTGATCGGGCTGCTCGGGGTCGTGGGTGATGTTGGGAGCATAGGCCAGGACTAACTGCTCCTGCTGACCACTGATGGTGTGGTGCCACTTTTGGGCAAGGGGAGCGAGGCGCTTGAGCATCCGGTAGCGGCGTTGAATCACGCGGGCGCCCATCGAGGCAAGCTGCTGGTCCCAGAGCGGAAGCTGAGCGGCATCGGGGGGCCGTTCGGGGTGGGCTCGCCGCTGCTTGAGGAAGGCATTGCGCTGCTTCAGCACCTGTTGGTACTGCTGCCAAAGATAGGCATAGACGGGTTCTAGCTGTATCAGAACAGTATCGAGCCAGTTCCGGCGGGTTCCGGGGCCGCCGCGCACGAGGTCTAGATCTAGACTCGAAAACTGCACCATGTTGATGTGACCAAGAAAGTCTAGATGGCGGCGGACGGTTTCGCTATTGACCGATAGGGTACGACGACCGTTGGCTCTCAGGGTCAAGGTCAAATCTAAGGGACCACTGTCGCGCTGGAGGGCGGCCGTAATTTGTGCGGCAGCACTACCTTCTTGCACGAGATCGCGATCGCGACTGGTGCGATGGGACTTGAGGGTCGAAAGCAGCTCTACTGCCTCTAGCAGATTAGATTTACCCTGGGCGTTGGCCCCCACCAAAATGGTTTTGGGGGCTGCAAATTCAACGGACTGTCCCGCATAGTTTCGGAACTGATGGAGCTGAAGATGCTGAAGATACACAGGGCGCGATCAGAAAGGGCAGGGGTAAAACGGTTGGAACATCTATGTATAGACATCCATGTATAAATGCATCAGCCCCCTAATCCCACGGAGGACTTTGAATATCTGTCTTTAGTGTTCAAACACTGAGTCAAAGTTCATGAGGTCTAGCATTACAAAGGTGGGCAAGCAATGAAGGCAGGCTTGGGCCAGCGTCCAACGTTCTTCTCGCTGCAGCATTTCAATCAGCTTGGCCCGCATTGGAATGAGATAGCGAACGTCATTGGCGGCATAGCGGAGCTGCTCTTCAGAGAGATTAGCAGCGTTGCCCCAATCTGAGCTTTGGGCACTCTTATCAAGTTCAATGCCCTCTAATTCCTGGACCAGTGCTTTGAGGCCGTGGCGAGGGCTGTAGGTGCGGGCGAGTTTGCTAGCAATCTTGGTGCAAAAAATGGGGGCGGTGACAATCTCTAGGTGATGCTGCAGGGTGGCAATATCAAAGCGGGCGAAGTGAAAGATTTTTTCGACGCTGGGGGCTTCCAACAGTTGCTTCAGGTTCGGGGCCTCTCCTTGACCACGCTCAATGCGGATGACGGTAATTTGACCGGCAGCATTACAGATCTGCACGAGGCACAGTCGGTCTCGATGGGGACGGAGGCCCATAGTCTCGGTATCAACAGCAAGCTGGTCGGTCTGAAGATAGTCCTGGAGAAAGTGATCGCTAAGATCGCGATCGCAAACCTGAAAGTCAGTTAAGGCCATAGGATTATTTCTGCTGCACTGACAGGCATTGTACAAAATCCCCAGTATCCTAAGAGAATTATTGTTTATCTCCTGCCAGAGTTTTATGAACGCAGCGTCTTGGAGCCGGTTATAGTTGAGATCTCAACCATAACCGGCTGCTCCCCAGTTGTTTCAGAAGCATTCAGGGACTCAAGCCTGACTCAGTACACGCCTGGCATATCCACGAATATGGCAATATCTCTGGTGCTGACGGAAAAGCGACCAGCAGACATTACAACCCTGCCTAGCATTCCCATACGCTTCCACCTGAACCACAGCGCCATGCCGAAAACCTCGGTAATCTCAAGGCAGATAGCAAAGGCATTGTGGAAGATGAAATAACCATTGATAATCTCACGATCAATGGCGAGAAAAACTCAATTCTGGGACGCGGCTTCATTATTCATGCTGAATCAGAAGCGGCTAAAGGACATCCGGTGATTCCACGGGCGACACCAACGGCTGAAGAGGATCTTCAGGAGAGGGTTTGGGGGAATCTGACTCTTGAAGCTTCGGTTCAGGTTTATTGCCGAGAGACTGTCTCAACCAGCGAATTTGGCGAATCATCTCGCTATATTCTTCAGTCTGGCCCTGCTTTTGATAGAGAATCGCCGCCTGTTGATAGTCATCAAGGGCCGCCTGGCGTCTACGAAGCGTTGCCTGTATCCGGGCACGGTTGTGGTAGGCCACCACACTGCTCGGATCGATCTCAATGGCCTGTGAATAGTCGATAAGAGCCTGCTGATAGGCCACCGACCGCTCCCCGGCTGATATAGGCATTGACGTATTTGGGATCGAGCGTCAGCGCCTCCGTATAGTCTGCAATTGCGGCCTGTCGATTTGTTAATGAATTATCGAGGGTACTGTAGACAAATCCCCGGCCGAAATAAGCCGCAGCACTTTTAGGATTAAGAGCAATCACCTGACTGAAATCTTTTAGAGCCGCTTGGTCTTGCCGCAGGCTCAGGTAAATACGTCCCCGACTTTGATAGGCCGTCGTAGATTGAGGATCGAGACGAATGGTTTGACTTAAATCATCCAGGGCTTTCTGAAACTTATTGTGGCGATGGTGCAGCATCCCTCGGTTGTGGTAGGCCGCTGCGTATTTGGGATCAAGCTGGATAGCGCGACCATAGTCCAGCAGAGCCGCGTCATCTTTTTGCAGCATTGTCTGTGCAATCGCACGATTAAGAAATGCTAGCTCTGAATCTGGCTGTAGGGCAATTGCCTGAGTGTAGTCTTGAATCGCGGCCTCCGGCTGTTCGAGCTTCGAATGCAGTTGCCCACGTTTGAGAAAAGTAGCTGCATCTTTTGGATCAATCTCCAGCGCTTGATTATAGTCCCGGAGAGCCTCAGATGATTTCCCTATAACGGTATAGACAGCGCCCCGATTGCGGTAGGCCACTCCATTCTTGGCATCATGCTCAATGACTTGACTGTAATCTTCAACAGCACCTAGGTGATCTCCTGCCGCCCACTTGGCCGATCCTCGACGCAGGTAGGCAGGGGTGTAGTCTTTATCAAGCTGTAGAACTTCACTGTAGGTCTTGAGCGCATTGGCATAGTCCGCTTGCCGATGTTGTTCGACCCCTCGCAACATCAACTGATTAATTTGTTCCACTACCTGCCTTGAGAGTGGTGCAGGCCGGACCGTCTTTGACAACTGTGCTGCTTTTTTCGCGGGCTGTGTCTGCCCCAAAAGCTTTGCAGTCTCAGGGAAAACAATGGCCGAATTGAGATCACCCATGCCCTGGGCAGGTTGACCCACCACCGTCACACTTAGGCAAACAATAGCCATGAAGTAAAGGCGATGTTGTTGCAAAGGCATCATATCTTCCAACAGCATTAGGGTGAACTCACAACCGAAATAAATTATTGATTTGATCGTCAAGTCGAAATCAAACAGATGCCATTATTGCAAAAATCAGCCTAAATTGGCATCCGAACTCACCAATCCTTACAATTCTGCACCTGAGCGCCTTATCGCCGCTTTTACAGACTGTTTTTCATCTCAGCGCAGAGAATTCGTGTCCTCGTAGAATTCATAACCTAGCCCCCAGAGACTGGAATCAGGGGAACGTCATCCGCTAAGTTTGTAGAACGGCCATTACACAACATAAGGGATAAAAAGCATGCGAGTACTGATAATGGGCGGCACTCGATTTATTGGCGTTGATTTAACCCAGGTTCTGCTCCAGCAGGGACATGAGGTCGTGCTGTTTAATCGCGGTAATAAGCCAGCGCCTTCTGACGTGCAGCAAATTAACGGCGATCGCAAAGATCCAACACAGCTGCAGCAACTGGCCTCAGAATCCTTTGATGTAATTTTTGATAATAATGGCCGCGAACTGAGCGATACCCAGCCCCTTGCAGACATGTTCAAGGGCAAGGTTCAACATTTTGTATACATGAGTTCAGCTGGAGTTTATCTAAAAGGCGATCAGATGCCTCATTTAGAAATCGATGCCACTGACCCAAACAGTCGCCACAGCGGCAAGGCTGAGACGGAGGCCTATCTGGCCAAGCAAGGTATTCCCTTCACGGCCATCCGCCCTACCTATATCTATGGTCCGCGTAACTATAACGATCTAGAAGCCTGGTTTTTCGATCGCATCGTTAGAGATCGTCCCATCCCAATTCCTGGTTCGGGTGCCCACTTCACGCAGTTTGGTCATGTCGCGGATTTAGCGCAAGCAATGGCGGCGGTACTGGGCAATTCCAAAGCGATCGGCCAAATATACAACGTTAGCGGCGCGCGCTATGTGACCTTCGATGGTCTTGCCCGCGCCTGTGCTGAGGCGGCGGGTAAGCCAGTTCCCAAATTGGCGCATTATGACCCTAAAGCGTTCGATTTTGGCAAGCAGAAGGCATTCCCTCTTCGACCTCAGCACTTCTTTGCAGACATCCACAAAGCCATGTCAGATCTAGATTGGCAACCTCAGTTTGATTTGGTCTCTGGCCTCAAAGATTCATTCCAGAAGGGCTATCTAGCCTCTGGTCGTGATCAGAAAAATATCGATTTCTCTTTAGACGATCAGATCTTAGGCCACTGAGCTATCTAGGCCTATGTCCTTTGACAACACCTGCAAATTTCTTGCTGAACACTTCAGTATCGACATTACGACATGGTTATTGGGCACTCCAGTTGCGTTGACCAAACTGGAGCCTTCGGAACTGTTTGCCGAACCCATTCGTGCAGATGCTGTGATTTTCTTAGAGTCGAAAGACTTATTAATACACATAGAGTTTCAAACGGATCCTGACCCGGAAATGGGATTTAGGATGGCTGACTACCGGCTCCGAGGATTCAAGCGCTACCCCCACAAACAAATCCGGCAAATTGTGGTGTATTTGAGACCGACGAGGTCACAAAGAGTCTACCAGACCTGTTTTGAGATACCGGGTTTGCGCAGCGAGTTTGAGGTCGTCAGATTATGGGAGCAGCCAACTGAGATATTTTTGTCTTCGCCAGGTTTATTACCGTTTGCAGCTTTGAGTCAGACACAGGACAAAGTGAAGGTTTTGCGAGCGGTTGCTCTCAGAGTCGATGAGATTGAGGAGCGACGAACGCAAAGCAATGTGGCAGCAGCCAGTGCGATTTTGGCTGGGCTATTATTGGACAAAGAGGTGATCAAACAGGTACTACGGAGAGACGTTATGCGGGAATCTGTGATCTATCAGGAAATTGAGGCTGAAGCTGAGGCCAGAGGCGAGGCCAGAGGAGAAGCCAGAGGCCAGGTAAAGGGCGAACTGAGCTTGATTCTGCGTCAGCTGATCCGTCGATTGAGTACAATTGCCCCGTCAGCAGAAGCTCAAATCCGCAGGCTATCTCTCAATCAACTGGAAGAACTGGGGGAGGCATTATTAGATTTTTCTAGTCTGTCTGATCTGGAAGACTGGTTGAAATTGCACCATTAGTCCCGTTGGGTAACGATTATTGCAGTAGGACCGAGATTTTAATGCCCTTACTGCAATCTTCTTCGTGCTTGGCGCTATCCAATTGAGGATTGGCACAAGACTAATCACCTAAATAAATTCCTAAACCTCTAGCAGTCTTAACTAGTGTGCCGTAGGGATCAACGTCTCGGTAATGTGCGATCGCATCTTTAATGGCCACGCTGACCACCTTCCGATTTTGCCAGGTCACAATCCGATCAAACTCGCCAGCCGCGATCAAATCCACCGCCGCCACCCCGAAGGCTGAGCCAATCAGCCGGTCTAGCGGAGATGGAATACCGCCCCGCTGAACATGCCCCAAAACAGTGACCCGCGTATCCGCCACCTGACGATCACAGATTTGTTCAGATAAATGCTGGCCGACACCTCCTAGACGGCATTCCCCACCGCCATCGGTCACGGTGATGGCCTCGCCACCGACGGACTTCACTGCCTCTGCCACCACAATCAGAGAATAGGTCTTGCCCTGTTCTTGACGCTCTTTAAGTTTGGCGCACACCTTATCCAAGCTATAGGGAATTTCAGGAATCAGAACAATATTTGCCCCTCCCGCGATCCCAGCACTGATGGCAATGTGGCCCGCGTCCCGGCCCATCACCTCTAAAATAATCACGCGGCTGTGGCTGGCCGCTGTGAAATGAAGGCGATCCAATGCCTCAGTGGCAATATTCATCGCCGTATCGAAGCCAACAGATCGCTCCGTGACCCCGACATCGTTGTCAATGGTTTTAGGGATGCCCACCAAATTCCAGTTACCCTGCTGCGCCAGCTTGCGCAGAATGGCCATGCTGCCGTCGCCTCCCACCCCAATCATGGCATCTAGCCCTAACTGGTGATAGCCGCGAATAATCTCTTCCGATCGGTCTTCTAGGGTGCCGTCCGCCATCGGGAACGCAAAGGGATTGCCTTTATTGGTAGTGCCCAGCATGGTTCCCCCCGCCGTCAGCAGCGGGTTCATATCTTTGGGATTTAAAACCGTGGCCTGGGGAGGATCCGACATTAGCCCGTGGGTGGCCTGACGGATGCCCAGCACTTCCCAGCCATAGGTATCTGCCCGCAGGACCACTGACCGAATCACAGGGTTTAGTCCCGCGCAATCTCCCCCGCTGGTCAGGACGCCAATTCGCTTCCGCTCACCCATCGTTGTATATCCCAAATTTTCCGTGAGATTCATACTTTATAGGGTTGCGATCGCCCTTAGATCGGATCCGAGCAGGAATTTAATCTTTGTACAAAATACTTTTCGCGCGTGAAGCTTTGCAGACATGCCCCATCCCCCCAGTAAGTGGGAATGCTAAAACTACTAGCTCTTTAACCGATCACTGTACCTGACTGATTTAGGAAAGCTCTTCGGCAAACGTCACGTTCAGCCATTTCGCTGCCCTCATCAGTACGTCTACCGCAATACAAGTTGATCAAAGACATTAAATTTCTCTTTCTTCAGAGAGGTTTGACTATAGGATGGCCCAGATGCACGTTCGTCCCCCTATTCCCATGCAGACACTTCACTCCCGTAACCTAGGGCCTGCACTCAAACAATGGCTATGGTCTCATCGCGCCATCTGGCTAGGGGTTCCTCTCTTCTTCAGCTCTGCTGCGTCGCTGCATTTAGCCCCCTTACCAGAACCTATTACTACCGTTGATCAAGAACTGCTGGCAGACCTTTCGGTCACGGCTCCCCCAACATTGGCATGGGATTTAACTGTCACGCCCACCGACTCTAGCCCAGTTTCGTCCACCCAGGCTCTGCCAACAGATGAACCGACTCGCCCCCAAGCAGAGGTCGTCGGTCATACATCAGCCAGCTCTTCTCCGCCTGCGAAGCCACAATCTCTATCGTTATCCGCTCAACTAACTCCCCCAGAGAATCTGCCTGCGATCCCTGTGAGAATTGGGATTGCCCGCCGCACGTCACAGCTCCAGTTAAGTACCTCCACTTCTGCCTTCGTCATGGATGCAGCAGGGCAGCAGCTAGCAGAACTATCGGCAAACACAGGTGTTTCGGTTCAGCCTGGATCGTCGGGCCTTATCTTCGGCAATCTACAGTTACCCGACGATGTCTGGATCAAAACTAATGCAGATGGCTTCATCGCCATCAATGGTCGATGGTACCGAGGCTCGGTACAGATTCTTCAGGACCGACAGCGTTTAGTCGCAGTGAATCACCTGGATCTAGAGACCTATTTATACAGCGTTGTAGGTGCTGAGATGTCTCCCTCTTGGCCGATGGAAGCCCTAAAAGCACAAGCGATTGCAGCCAGGTCCTATGCCCTCGCGCGCATTTCTAGCAATCCGGCCAGCCCCTTTTACGATCTAGGTGACACTCCCCGCTGGCAGGCCTACCCAGGACTGAAGACCGAAGCAAACAGAACCCATCTCGCAGTCGACAGCACCAGAGGGCTACTGATCTCTCATCAAGGCGCTGTTGTAGAGTCTTTATACGCCTCTACAATCCATCTGGTCCGCAAGGTCCATAAGGGCTATGGGATGAGCCAGAATGGAGCGAGGGACTTGGCTCAACGACAGTTCGACTATCAGCAGATTCTGAATCACTTTTATCCAGGTACGACATTGACCTGGCTACAGGCCTCTTGATTGAGCGTTAATCATTGAGTCGACATCGCTGCAGATGCTGCTCCCGCTCTTGAACAATAGTTTGCAGCTGGGGACGCCCCGTGAGCGATAAGCGCCAGTCTGCCCAGACTTCGTAGACTTTATCAACCATCGGACCAACAATCGGCCACTGCGTCGCTGCGTAAACCCAACCCATCCCCAGCACCGTATAGACGTAACGAAAAACCTCAACATTTTTCAGGATTGTTCCATCAGCAGTAATGGCATGAATACGACCCATAGCCGTCTCAAAATCAATCCCACCATTCTCAGCCGGATCGTAGTCATCAGCGGCAATATCGGTAAAAGCCACGAGTCCCCGCCCCGCATCTCGGCGAGTGAGAAAGTTGACTTCCCGCAGACAGAGCGGACAGGCACCATCGTAGAGCAGCTTAACTTTCCAGGAAAGTAGCTCAGAAGCTTCAGTGGATGGTTGATGAAAAGTCGTTTCGCCGAGAGTCATAGAATTGAGGTACGTTCAACTTAGAGCATGGTCCACAGCACGACCTCAAAAAAAAGAGAGGATGCACTGAGTGGCTCCTCTCTCTTAATAACAAAGATTAATAAGTCAGTGCTAATGCTCGCCTAGCCGCGATTCAGCAAGTTCATGGGATTAACGGCACCCTTGCCCGCAGGTCGAATCTCAAAGTGTGTATGAGGTCCAGTACTACGACCGGTGCTACCCATCTCAGCAATTTTTTGCCCCTGACGAACAAACTGCCCGACCTTACTAGTAATTCGATTGTTGTGGGCATAGCGCGTGACGCTGCCGTCAGGATGGCGGACTTCAACCAGCTTGCCATAGCCACCGCTGTTCCAGCCGGCTGTCTTGATCACGCCAGGAGCAGAGGCCACAATAGTAGTCCCTACAGGAGCCGCGATATCGATACCGCGGTGCATCCGTCCCCAACGAGGACCATAACCAGAGGTTAGTTTGCCCTTCGCAGGCATAACGTAGCGGAACCGCCCACTCTGCATCTCATCAGGCAAATAGGTATCCACTGATGACAACGGCGGCAGATCTAGTGCTGGAACTTTAGGGAATATCGCCCGCTTAGCAATGGGAACGCTCAGTTCAGGTAGGTTGCTAGACGACTCTCTTTGCTCTTTACCCGCACTCTTCGCCAACAGAGCCGGTGCATCTAGGAGTTCTTCTAAGTCGTCTTCAATATGCTCATTCTCGTCAAGCTTAAGACTAATCTTGGGTGTATTGGCCTGATCCTGATGAGTTGGGATCTTCAGAACATCATGATCACTAAGATCATCAGATCGACTGATGCCGTTGGCCTTGAGAATATCTTTTGCGTCCACTTCGTAGCGCTTAGAAATTTCCGCTAAGGTCTCCCCTGAGCCAATTTTATGGACCACAGCACCGGCTTCAGCTAATGCAGATTGATCGTGGTTGGGAATAATGGTTTGAGAGATATCAATGTCCAGCTCAGCTCTTTTCCTGACTTTCTTGAGTGAAGACGTTGGCTTAGATATCGCGGCATCATCAACTGCAACGAGTTCAGGGGAACCTATAAACTGCGTAGGTGCCGATAGCTCATCCACACTGGATGGCTCGCTGCCGTAGCTAGCAAGGGGATCAACGTTAACGACGCTCGCTCCCTGTAGGGGCTGAAATGCTGCGTTAGCTTTACCCTGCACAGATAAAGCACCCGTTGCAGCTAGCGCAAATGCTAAGCCAAACGTTGCAGAAGAACGAGTTCCACGTAGGAAGTCTGACCGGCTCTGACGAACCTGGCCTACCTCAGACCCAAGGTCGCCAGTGCAGCACGGCTGAACATTAATCCCTGGTAGAATTTCCCGTTTCAAAGAAGACCTCCTAAAAGCTCTTAGCGTTTTGGCGTGACCTAGGCGATAAAAGACCCTCGCCTTTTTTTCTGAAGCTATTACCCTACTCGGCTTAGGCTCGAATTAATATTACCCACAATGTGTATGAGATCATTAAGTTAAGTTACCTTGCTTCTGACATTTAGACAAGCCTAAGTTTTCTGGCACTAACCTGTAAGATGCAGTACTGAATCAATGTGGATGCGAAACCCTAACCTACCGTGCCCGGATGTCGCCTCGGTATGATCCCGTAAATATACTGATTTTCCACCGGACCAAAGTTGTGCTGGTCCACAAGCACGGGTTTTCAAAGTAATAGAATATATTCTTCTGGCGGAGAGATAGACTGCTCAGTCTTATTTACAGAAAGGTTGCAGCAGTGCAGAGATCTAATATTAACGTCGCTGGTCGCTCAAGTAGAGGCATCAGACAATAGATTTTTTTATTGCTTCAATTAGTTATCTTTATCGGGCAGTCTATGCGATTACAGAGTAAAGCGACTGCTTCAAGGTTGACAAGCTTTGCGAGGCTAATAGCACAATGATCCTTTGAAAACTGCTTTCTTGAGCGACGACGCTGGAACACCGTGTCTAAAACTTGGCACAATGGATAGCAATTCTAGCGATTATCCTGATTGCAGCGAAATTACTAATTTTTTCTTGTCTGATGCAGTCCTATGGCAGTCCTATGCGTAGCCCCTTTTTAGACCATCTCCACAGTCCTGAGCGTCCTGTAATTGTGTTTGACGGGGCGATGGGAACTTCTCTGCAGGATCAAAATCTGACTGCCAAGGACTTTGGTGGAGCTGAGTATGAGGGCTGCAATGAGTATCTTGTAAAGACAAAGCCAGAGGCGGTGGCAACGGTCCATCGTAATTTTTTCAAGGCCGGTGCCAATGTGGTTGAGACCGACACCTTTGGCGCAACTTCTGTGACTCTGGCCGAGTACGATTTAGGCGATCGCGCCTACGAACTGAACAAAACAGCAGCAGAGTTAGCGAAGTCTGTCGCCGCAGAATTCTCAACAGTGGAGAAGCCCCGGTTTGTCGCCGGTTCGATGGGACCAGGAACAAAGCTGCCGACGTTGGGCCACATCGATTTTGATGCACTGCAGGCCGCATACATCGAACAAGCAGAAGGGCTGTATGACGGTGGGGTTGATCTGCTTTTAGTTGAAACTTGCCAGGATGTTTTACAGATTAAGGCTGCGCTGACGGCTATCGAAGAAGTCTTTTCAAGGAAAGGGTCTCGCCTGCCACTGATGGTCTCGGTGACGGTGGAAGACTTTGGCACGATGTTAGTTGGGTCAGAGATTGGGGCTGCGCTGACTGTTTTGGAACCCTATCCTATTGATATTTTGGGTCTCAACTGTGCGACAGGCCCAGACTTAATGAAAGAGCACATCAAGTATCTTGCTGAGCAGTCTCCTTTTGTAGTGTCCTGCATACCCAACGCGGGTTTGCCGGAGAATGTCGGAGGTCAGGCTCATTATCGCTTAACGCCGATGGAGTTGCGGATGGCGTTGATGCATTTCATTGAAGATTTGGGCGTTCAAGTTATCGGAGGCTGCTGCGGTACGCGTCCAGACCATATTGCTCAACTTGCTGAGATGGCTAAGGATCTAACACCCAAGCAACGTGAAATTGGGTCTCGTTTTGACTTGCCACCCTATACACCATTGTCTTATACACCGTCTGCGGCCTCAATTATGAGTCCCCAGTCCTATGAACAGGACAACTCGTTCTTGATTGTAGGTGAACGGCTGAATGCCAGCGGGTCTAAGAAATGTCGGACGCTGCTCAATGATGAAGACTGGGATGGGTTGGTCGGACTAGCGCGATCGCAAGTCAAAGAGGGCGCACATATCCTCGATGTCAACGTAGACTACGTGGGCCGCGACGGCGAAAAAGACATGAAGGAGTTGGCCTCTCGCCTGGTTAATACGGTCTCGCTCCCGCTGATGCTCGACTCAACTGAGTGGACCAAGATGGAGGCGGGTCTTAAAGTGGCCGGGGGCAAGTGCATCCTCAACTCCACCAACTACGAAGATGGCGAAGAACGCTTCTTCAAGGTATTAGAACTCGCCAAGCAATATGGTGCAGGTGTGGTTGTCGGCACCATTGACGAAGACGGCATGGCTCGAACTGCCGAGAAAAAGTTCGAGATCGCCCAGCGGGCCTATCGAGCCGCTGTTGAATACGGCATCCCTGCCTATGAGATCTTTTTTGATCCTTTGGCACTGCCGGTTTCCACTGGAATTGAAGAAGATCGTGAGAATGGTAAAGCCTCCGTTGAGGCGATTCAGAAAATTCGAGAGAATCTTCCGGGCTGTCACATCATTCTGGGGGTCTCTAATGTCTCCTTTGGTCTCAATCCAGCGGCACGGGTAACCCTCAACTCAGTGTTCCTCAATGAGGCGATGGCGGTGGGCATGGATGCGGCCATTGTTAGTGCCAGCAAAATTCTGCCCCTTGCCAAGATCGAAGAAGATCACAAAAAGGTCTGCCTGGATCTCA
This sequence comes from Acaryochloris thomasi RCC1774, assembly GCF_003231495.1. NCBI lineage: Bacteria > Bacillati > Cyanobacteriota > Cyanophyceae > Acaryochloridales > Acaryochloridaceae > Acaryochloris > Acaryochloris thomasi. The sequence goes on along the minus strand of NZ_PQWO01000011.1, from coordinate 149,891 downwards.
TTTACGATCGCCGTGAGTTTGACGGTGAGGTTTGCTCCTACGACCCGTTGACGAAGCTGACAACATTATTTGAAGGGAAGACGACAAAACGCGATCGCAGCGTTGATGAAAGCCTCCCCATCGAAGAGAGACTTAAAAATCACATTATCGATGGCGAACGCATTGGCCTAGATGATCAGCTCAATAAAGCCCTAGAGCAGTATCCACCCCTAGAAATCATCAACACCTTTTTGCTCAACGGCATGAAAGTGGTCGGTGAACTGTTTGGCTCCGGTCAAATGCAGCTCCCCTTTGTGCTCCAGTCGGCTCAAACGATGAAGGCTGCAGTGGCCTTTCTAGAACCGTTCATGGATAAAGAGGACACCGCCAGCACCAAAGGCACGGTGATCATTGCCACCGTTAAGGGCGACGTCCACGACATTGGTAAAAACCTCGTCGATATTATTCTGTCCAACAACGGCTATACCGTCATCAACCTCGGCATTAAGCAGTCCGTAGATAACATCATTGCGGCCTACCGAGAACACGGCGCTGACTGTATTGCAATGAGCGGCTTGTTAGTAAAATCAACCGCCTTTATGAAGGACAACCTCGAAACATTCAACGGGAAAGGCATTGATGTTCCTATTATTTTGGGGGGCGCAGCCCTGACTCAGAAGTTTGTCTATCAAGACTGTCAGGGAGCCTACAACGGTCGCGTCATCTACGGCAAAGATGCCTTTGCTGACCTGCACTTCATGGAAAAACTGATGCCTGCCAAGACCGCAGATAACTGGGATAACCTCAAAGGATTCCTCGATGAAGAAGATGAGATACCTCTCGCCGCCCAGAAGCTACCGAAGGAAAAGCAAGCGAAGGCCGATGGCCCCGTTGATACTCGACGTTCGGAAGCGGTTGAGATTGATATTGAGCGACCCACACCGCCATTCTGGGGCACTCGCGTCATCCAGCCAACGGACGTTTCTCTAGAAGAGCTGTTTTGGTACTTAGATCTGCAGGCTCTAATCGCAGGACAGTGGCAGTTCCGTAAACCCAAAGAGCAGTCACGGGAAGACTATGACGCAATGTTGGCAGAGAAAGCCTATCCGATTCTAGAGAAATGGAAGCAGAAGGTTGTGGCGGAGAAGCTCCTCCATCCACAGGCCATCTATGGTTATTTCCCTTGCCTGTCAGAGGGGAATACGCTGCTCATCTATGATCCGCAGGTGGCTCAAGATGGGGGTAGCTCGAATGGCGTTGAACCGATTGCTACCATTGAGTTTCCGCGTCAAAGATCTCTGCGACGATTATGTATTGCTGACTTCTTTTTACCAAAAGAGCAGGCTCAAGGTCGCTTTGATGTCTTTCCGATGCAGGCGGTGACGGTGGGTGAGATTGCATCTGAATACGCTCAGAAGCTTTTTGCCGCTGATGAATATACCGACTATCTCTATTTCAATGGTCTTGCTGTCCAAACGGCAGAGGCTTTGGCTGAATGGACCCACGTTCAAATTCGACAGGAGCTGGGGTATGGCGAGTCTGAGCCGGACAATATTCGAGATATGCTGGCCCAGCGTTATCAGGGTTCTCGCTATAGCTTTGGTTATCCGGCTTGCCCCAATATGCAGGACCAGATTACCCAGCTCAATTTACTGGAGACGGAGCGCATTAATCTGACGATGGATGAGAGTGAGCAGTTGCACCCAGAACAATCTACGACGGCGATTATTGTATATCATGCGATCGCAAAATATTTCTCTGCCTAGCGTTGTCATCTGTCGCTCTTAGCAAGAGACACCATTGGATTGAGGTGTAGAATCGCTCTCACTCGATCTACGCTCCAGCTCTCAACAGATGAATAATCAAAGCGGCAGAGATTTTTCGTGGGAAGTTGTTTCCCGAGCTGCAGTCCTAAATCAAAGCTCTCTAGCTGCTTCAGTGTCAGTCGATAGTCTGTTGGGTATAGAAAACGAACGACCCGCTTAAATATCCATATGTGAATTTTGTTGAGGTGGATATCATTCCCCATTGTAAAACCAATGATAAAAGCCTCGTCGTCTGGGGATTTCCCTCGATTGAGCAAGATATGCAGGTAATCATGTTCTTTTAACGGGATAGCTCCAGCTAGGGCCAAGGGGCTGTCTGGGTTCTCTAAGAGCCAAACCAGCCAAGGCACCTCAGACTGTTTCATGCCTCCAAAGCGTCGGTAAGCATGACGTAAAGATTCAGCCATCATGCTATCCCCCGACTCGTCTGAGCTGTATTTCTGTACGCTGTTGCTCGGGGCTAGCTGGATCGATGCCTAACAGAGGTTCAGAGAAGCCTTTGCCTTCTGCCACGAGAGTGGGCTGCACATCGCTAGAACGGAGATAATTCGCCACGACCTGCGCCCGCTGCTGACTCAGAGCTTGGTTTGTAGTGGTAGAACCTGTCTTTGAAGTATGTCCCACGACGTTGATGGCAATGGTAACGGGATTAAATTCGTTGATCTCTTTGGCTAGCGCTGTGAGCGTGGATTGGCCTTCTCCCGTGAGCGAGGCAGACCCGGTTGCGAACTTGACCTCACCCCTAACTTTGAAGTTACCCACCTTCGGTGCGGCTTGAATTTGCTGTGGGGTAACCTTTGCTTTTGCTTTAGTGGTCGAGGACTTCTGGCCCTGTAGCACCTTCGCTAACTCTGGATCAGTGGCTGAGATTGAAGCAACAACCTGTTTGGTATTTTTCACAGCCTGAGCAATGAAATCACGGGTATAAAGGGTTTGAGGACTCTTGATCATGTCGGTTACTTCTCCCGTTAGCGAGAGGACGGCGGAGGTGGTCTCAATCCGTTTCTCTAGCGTTCCAGCGTTCATCCACTGGTTTGACTCCAGGGCGGTAAAGAAGTCGATGCCACTGGCGACTGAAGCAGCGTCATCTGTAGAGAGATCGCCGTCGTCGCCGATCTGCTGACTCAGTACACCAGAGTCACGAATAAGCTGGTCGGTGTGTTGGTAGTAGAGCGTCAAGAACTGGCTCAGGTCATCGGGGCGACTTTTGATGAGCTGATCGCTGGCAACAATCACGTCAATAATGGCGTCGGGAACGTCGCTACTAGAGAGAACAACCGTGTTGCCCTCTTGGCGGGCTTTGGAAACAAAGGGTTCCCAAAGGATTGCGATCGCAACCTGCTCATCTGACCTCAACAACTCATAAGCCTGAGTGGATTCCTCCACCTCTACAACCTCAAAATCAGATAGGCTCAACCCCTCAAACTTAAGATCCAAGAGCTTCGCCAGATACTCACTGGGGGTTCCAGCAGAATAAACCAGCTTTAGAGGGGCAGAGACTGAGGCCCGAACCTTGGCAACATCACTCAAGCTCTTGAGGTCTGGATATTGCGGAGTATTGAGCACCACCGCATCAGCACCCACCGTCTTATCAATTAAGCCCACGATCCGGCCTTTCGGCTGATGCTTAAGATACTGGTCTAGCGTCGTGACAATAATGTCTGCTCTACCGCCGAGCGCCTTCGCCCTGGCAGCTTGATCAAATTCATCTTGATACTGAATCCCCAACTCTGCCTTGGTGACCTTCGCGGCAAAGGGACCAGCCCTAAGCGTGCTGTAGCCAGAGAACGTATCGCCCAGCACCGTAAGCTGTCTTTCTTCATTGCCGTAAGCCTGAACCTGTGCGAGAGGAGCACTCTCCCCTTGATTGATCAAATTGAGACCAAAATATCCGGTACCGACCAGCAACGCAACACTGATATACGCGATGGGAGGAAGTCCTTTCCTTTCGATCGTCATGACTGTTTTTCTCCTTCTTCTAGATTGTCTGCAGCCTGTTTTGCCTTCAGCTTGGCTAAGCGCTCTTGAGCATTCAGGGCTTTAATCGCTCTGGACGTTCCCTTTAATTCCCCCTGAACCTCGGAGGTGGCCTGCGCTTTGAAATTGCGACGTTGAATTGCGGCTTGAGATTTTTCAAAGCGCCGCATTGCAGCTTGACTATCGATGCCTGCCGCTTGGTTCGCTTGCTCAAGTGCTTGGGTGACCCGCATCGTTGAAGCCCCCATTTTCTGCTGAGCCTGCATCTTTCTCAGCTCTAGCTGGGTTTCCTGCATCCGGGCTGTTCCTTCAGCTAGATTCTGTTTAGCAAACTGCACCTGGGCCTCAAGCTGAGGTCGATACTCATCCAAAACATCCTGTTCTGCCAGTACGGCAAGGGCTGAATTGTCTTCACCTGCCGCCACTAGTTGCTCCGCTTGTTCACCGAGGGCTTTCACCTGTTGCTCGGTCTCTTCATGTAAACGCAGAGCCTCTGCTAATGCGGACCTTTGAAGCCCCACTGAATCAACCAGCTTTTGAAATGACTGGGCTAGATCATCAATGCTGTCTTCACCGATTTGAGCAGAGATTTCGCCCCCTGCCTCAATCGGCATCCCCCATAACCAATTCCAGGTCGCTCTAATGACCGTTTGTGACCGATTCATGTCTTCTATTCCACCTTCTATAACCGCAAAATTTCTGATAACTGCTCTTCGACAAAACAATAGTGAATTATTTTGATTTCTCCTGAATTTCGATAATATTTCGGTACGAAGAGAACAGCGGCATCCTTGCTCCCGAGACTTTTGCTCTATAGGTTTTACCCTCATCTATGCGACCATAAATATCAGAGGAGTCAAATTTAAAGAATGCGATAGAGTCTGTATTCTCAAAAGTTTCATCTTTCGTGAAGATCAAATACCGAGAGGATCTTCCGTCTAGAACTCGCTCTGCCTTATCAATGGTAAAAGTGACATCATCTTGCGTCGCATGTTGAAAGATTGGATAAGCGACAAGTGGCATAACAGTTAAGCAAGCCACGATCGCCTGAGGCCAGTTTCGCTCCAGTTTTAAATTGTTCATTACTCAGATCCTTTAAAGCCTCAGGCTTTGTCTTTGTATTTCTGATTCCTTTTTGACAAAAAAACAATCAGTAGGCCTATCTCGTTTAATTCATGTTCTGATTATCAATAAAATATCTCTTGTCGACAATAGGATTTGTTCTGCTTTTCAGTAGTTAAATGAAATATATTCAGGATTATTCAGGTTGCAATTTTTAGCGCGGTATAATCGCACTATATTTAAATTTATTTTTCTGAATAAATTATGGTGAGAGTCAAATTTGTGCGCCAAGCGATGGTGATCTGTCTGTTGGTGTTTGTGATGGTTGCCTGTCGGCCACAGATCCGACCCTCTGCAATAGCGCCTGTCGCAAATCAGAGCCTGGAGCAGTCTGGAGCTAACAATCTGAATTTGACGTTAATTCAGCACGCTTCCTGTCCCTGGGCTTACTTTTGGTGTGTTGTTGAAACTGGAATCCATGATGCCGCCCAGGATTTAGGCGTTGAGGTGACGATTCGCCGCCCCAATACGTTTGATCCAGATGAAGTGACGCGGCTAATAGAGTCAGCGGTCAATGCCCCCACGAAGCCAGACGCTATTGGTGTCGCTGTGATCGATCCAGACAAATTCAGAGCGTCACTAACAAAGGCAGTGATGGAATTTGATATCCCTGTAATTGCCTACAACGCAGGTTCAGGACCAGAGCAGGACAACATTCCTTATCGGGCTTACATTGGAGCTGATGAACGACAGGGCGGATATGAGGCTGGGAAACGGTTGCTGGCGAAATCTGAGGCTGCAACCAAGGGAGCCTGTATTAATCATCAGCCCGGTGCCTTAAATCTTGAGGCTCGCTGCCAGGGTTTCTTTGAAGCATTGAGTGAAGCTGGTGTGGAGGCGGAGATGGTCAAAATCACGCCGAATCCAGCCGAATCTAAAAAGATTTTGCAGCGCTATATGGATGAGAATCCTGAGACCAATCTTTTTTTGACTCTGGGGCCAGAAGCAGCCGTACCTTTTTATCAGGTCATTCCAGATCGAAAGGGGGCCTTTAGCCATGGGACATTCGATCTGAGTCGCACTATTCTCAACAAAATTGAACAGGGGACAACGCTATTTGCGATTGATCAGCAGCCCTATCTAGAAGGTTATTTGGCGGTCCAGTGGCTGACCTGGATTCAGCGCCATGCGTTTAGTCCCCCTAGCCCTATCATCTCGACTGGGCCTAGCTTTGTCGACCGCAATAATGTTGCTCTTATTCAGCAACAGGTAGGGCAATATCGATGACGGATTCACGAAGAAGGCATCCCCCCCTGAACTCAGAGAAGTCCTGAATTTTTATTTCTAACTCGCTCATAGAGTTCTTCCATCACCGCAATAAAAGATCCGTCCTTGGGCCAAAAGGCCGGATAGTCTCCCTGCTTTTTGATCAAGACTGCAGGCACTGTGGCCGGTGGCAATGGCTCAAGCGTCTGGGGTAACCGTTTGGTCCCCTGCCAAAATTCCTTGAGGTCTGGGGTCTCTATTGTTTGTGTTTTAGGCTGCGTGAAATAGGTCGGGTCGGGTTCGGATGTCGATTGCTGCGCCGCCAGTTCGGCTGAGAGCGCCTGCCCCAGTGGCGATTTCTCTAGCTCAGCTTTAAGGTTATCCCTAGAGAGTCCCCTCAGCTCAAACAACAAAAACGGATCATTATCTAGCTCTTTGGCAATTAAGTAATGAACCCCAGCAATATGCTTGCAGGGATTGCTCCAGTCTGGGCATGAGCAGGTGGTGGTGAAATCTGATTCACTGTCTGGCAGCAGATGCAAATCTAGCTTGGCAAATGCATCGTCAATGTTGTCAGGAATTTCGTTGAGCATTAGGCGCGAAAGTAAGCTAGCTTTAGAGGCCACATAGGCAATCGCTGCCGCCCAGTTTGCTTTACTAATCGACTGGAATTCAATAGTGGTGATGTAGAGCGGTTCCTTATAGACTCCGAAATAGGGATTAACAGAGCCGCGAACTTCAGCCGTGACCAAACCCTTCTTAATCCTGAAACTTTTAACCTTGCCCCCCCGTGCATAGGAGCGACCACGACTGAGACGACCGGGATCGACTAATCTCTCTAGGGCTGCGATGAACCGCTGTCCCCACCAAGTGCGACTAAATTGAGCCATGACGATCACTCCAAAATGGCGGTTTTGTTGAGGGCAATCAATTTCTTAAATGCTTCGTTATCTAGCTCCGTTAGCCAAGACTCATCAGATCCGACAATGGAACCCGCTAATCTCTTTTTATCTTCAATCATTTCGTCGATGCGTTCTTCCAAAGTCCCCATCGCCACAAACTTGTGAACGAAGACATTCTTTTTTTGCCCAATGCGGAAGGCGCGATCGGTGGCTTGATCCTCGACGGCAGGGTTCCACCAGCGGTCAAAGTGGAAGACGTGGTTGGCTTTTGTGAGGGTGATGCCGACGCCGCCTGCTTTAAGGGAAAGGATAAACACCGAGGGTTCCGTTTCTGGGTCTTGGAATTCTGAGATCATCTGTTCGCGCTTATTGCGGCTGGTTCCACCGTGGATGTAGTAGGTCTTGTAGTGTTGAGTCTTACTAATATATTTTTGCAGCGCATCCCCCAGCTCAGTGAACTGGGTAAAGACGAGTAGACTTTCTCCTTCATCAATGGCCTCAGTGATCATCTCTGTCAGCCGACCGAGCTTATGCGATCGCTCGGGAATGAAGTCACTTTCATCCTGAAGAAACTGACGCGGATGGTTACAGATTTGCTTGAGCTTCATCAGCGTGGAGAGGATCATGCCTTTTCGCTGAATGCCGTCTAGCTCATCAAGTTCTCCTGCGACTTCTTTGACAACGGCTTCATAGAGAGAGGCTTGCTCTTTTGTGAGATTACAGTAGAGCTTTTGCTCGACCTTATCGGGTAGATCCTTGATGATTGATTTGTCTGTCTTCATGCGGCGCAGAATGAAGGGTTCCACCAATTTTTTGAGAGTAGCAGATTGAACCCGGTCATTTTGTTTCTGAATCGGCACTTCAAAGCTTTTGCGGAACTGGGCCTGTTTACCTAGATAACCCGGATTAAGGAAGTTGAAAATTGACCACAGATCCAAGAGTCGATTTTCTACGGGGGTTCCCGTCAGTGCAAGACGATGCTGGGCGTTTAGTTTCAAGATGGCTTTGGTTTGCGCGGCCTTGGGGTTTTTGATGTTTTGGGCTTCGTCTAAGACCACCCGCTGCCACGTAATCGCTGAGAGCAATTTGCTGTCTTTGCGAGCCAGGGTAAAAGAGGTGATCACCAGATCGTTCTGGCGGACCATTGCCTTAAAGTCTTTGCTGTCCTGGGCACGTTCGCCCCCATGATGGACAATTGCCGTTAGGTGAGGCGCAAATTTCTGCATCTCCCGTCGCCAGTTCCCCACAACAGAGGTGGGTGCAATTAATAGCGTTGGCGGTACCTTGAGATTCTCCTGTGCTGCCAGTTCCCGCTCTTGGACCAGTCGGGCAATGACCTGGACGGTTTTGCCTAGACCCATGTCATCAGCCAAGCAGCCATTGAGACCCAACTGCTCAAGGTAATGAAGCCAGGACACTCCTCGCTTTTGGTAGTCTCTCAGCGTGCCTTGAAGCTGCTCGGGATCGGCGATGGTGTCCAGTTGACTCTTATCGTGGAGCTTAGCCATCATCTCAGCCAAGCTTTGGTCACGGTTAAAGTCAAGTTCGAGATCGTCACCTCCGTCTGCCCCTAGTCGCATAATTTCTAGGAGCGACATTTCGGGATTCTCGGCCTGCCGTGTTTTCCAGAACTCCAGCATCTGCTGCATTTTGTCCTGGTCTAGATGGAGCCACTGACCTCGGAACTGGACTAACGGAAATTTTGCCTGCACCAGCTCTGACCATTCCTGCTCAGAAACTTTTTTGCCACCAATCGCTAGCTCATACTTGTACTGCACCAGTTTCTCAATGGAGAAATAGCTGTTAGCTTTGTCTTCACCTGAGGACAGTGATTTGCCTTTGGCCCGTAGCTTGACCTTGGCTCTTTGCCTACCTTGGGGCGTCCACCAAGCAGGCACAATCACCTTATACCCAGCAGCTTCAAGCACCCAGGCTGCTTCCTGTAGAAAATCCAGGGCTATATCTAGAGAGAGAGAAATATGGGTGGGCTGATCTGTTTCTAACCCCTGCCATAGTTTGGGGTAAATACGAGCGGCATAACCTAGATTGAGCAGCAGATGTTGCTCAAAGCCCTCGCCGACATGCTTGAGCAGATCTTCCTGGCGCTCAGGTTTCAATCGCCAATAGTCCAACAGAGAGATCTGTCTGGAGGGATCTGATTTGGGGGCGACAAGAAACTGTAACTCCCAAGCGTCTTCTGCTTTGGCAGGATCTTGAAGCTGAAAACAAAGATTAAAGGGAATCGCGGTTTGGGTATGTTGGATGCGATCGCGCCATCCTCGCCACTGCTCATAGGTCTCCCAGTTATGGTTCTTGCCGTGGCGGTCAGCGAACATGCAGTCATGGATGAGGGTATCCGCAATTTTTTTCTCGAAGCTGGCGGCAGAGGGCGTATGCGTAACAATGTCCTGAAGCAGATATTCTGAACAGTGCCGCAGTATTGTTTCACGGTCATAGAACTGCTGCGCCTCGGGAGGGGTCGCAAAACCCGCGACGCAGACCAAGGGCATAGAATCTAAATATCGTTCAATGGTGGACTCGTACTGTTCGCTGACAATTTCCCAGGCAGGGTAGAGTTCAATGGTCTGCTGCTCTGGCTGAGAGGCTTTGGTACTTTTAGATCGCCTGGTTCTCCTCTCTTTGCGGCTGGGCGAGGCATTGGCCTGTTGATATTTCAGGGCTGGAATGTATTGGTCTTTCAGGATGACGGTCTTGAAGGCTTGGGTATAGTGATACCAAAACAGGAGATCGGCCCCGAGCTGAATCTCTGCAAGATTATGGAGGGCAATAAAATGCAGTTCATTGAGCAGCCTGATCACATTGCTGACGGGAGACCCAGATTTGTCGTAGGTCGTGACGGTGTAGCAGTTGACCTGCCAAGTTTGCCACTCAAAGGTTTCAGAACTGTCTTGTTCTAGGTAGCGAGAGAGTTCTAGGGAAGGGAGAGGGGCCTTAGAAGTACTCGGCAATAAGAAATAGCGTTGAACAATAGCCTTCTCTAGATCTCTATCAAGGATCTTGATGCCCAACTCATGGTTTAGAAAGTCTGCAAAGGATGCTGCAGGCAACTGCAGTGGATGGCTGTTCGCTTGTTTAGACTTTTGAGTCGGTGGGTCTGTTGTTTCGATCCATAGGTAAAAGGCTCCGTGTTGGACAAAAGCGACCTCTGCGTCTGGAATCCAGGTGCCGTGTAGGATCTTCATGCCAATAGGTGCTAACTCTATGGTGATCCATTCTAAGGGTAGTCCTGTTCTAAACAAGTCTTCGTGGCCTGGTGTGGATCGAGTCTTTGAAGCTGCTCACACCCTTCGTTTAGTAACTGCTCCAGATTTCTGACGGGCCATTGATGAACGTCCCCCATGATTGTTCCAGCTAAGATTGTCTGCTGATCTGGGGTGAAGCTGAGGCTGGTGACGGGGCGGTTGCTCTGCCATTGGGTAAAGAGTCTGCCGTTGCGATCGCGAATCTGCACCCTCCCATCCCAGCCACTGATCGCTAACCACTGTCCATCGGAGCTGAAGCGAACTTGAGTGATTCGGCCCTGTCCGTATCGCCATCGTTTCGGTGGGGTGTTAGGGACGTCGATATTCCAGAATCGAATCAGACCGTCTTCTCCAGCAGAAGCCAGCACTTTGCTGTCGGGACTGATATCGAGGCTCCAAATCCAGCCTTGATGTCCTTCCCATTTTTTGTAGAGACCCAGCGTTTGAGAACCGTCAGTTGTCGGGCATTGGGGGCTTAAACAGACTTTCCACAGTCGAATGATGCCGTCTTCTCCCGCGGTGGCAAGCCATTCCCCATCAGGGCTAAAGCGAATGTCTTTGACGGGGCCTTTGTGCTTTTTTGAGGTCTGAAAGCGCTGTCTGCCCTTCAGATCCCAGAGGCGAACGGTGCCATCCCAGCCAGCGGTGGCGAGAACTTGTCCGCTGGGGCTAAAGCGAGTGCTCCAAATGGCCTCTTGCTCTGTATTCCAGTATTGGAGTGACTGCCCGAAGAGAGACCAAAGCGTGACGTTACCGTTCAAAGAGGCCGTTGCAATGTGATCACCTTGAGGATCGAAGTCTGTGCTGATCACCATTTCTGAATCTTTGTGGGTCAGTTGCTTTTGAAGATCCGTCTGCAACACTCTGACCGTATTGCCCCAGCCGGAGACGGCAATACTGTTTCCGTCGGGGCTAATATCTAAGTCCCAGATCGCTTCTTCTTCGAGATCCTGTAAATTCCAGCGCGTGTTTTCTGTGGGAGGTTTAGGCTGACGTTCATCGCTGAGAAGCTGCTGCAGATCCAGCAGCGGTGTCGTTGTGGGGTAGGTCGTGAGCGGTTGGTCTTGGACTAAGTTACTGAGTTTTTTCCCGGATTGAAGAGCAAGGGAAAGGGCATCGGCTTGACGGTTCTGTCTTTTAGCCTGGTCCACTTGCTCATGCAGGCTCCTCATTTTCGAGAGGGTTTGCTGGTTCTGATCGACCTGCCAGCGATCGCTTCCCCAAAGGATGCTGCCGATCAATAAGCCGCCCAATCCAACAACCGCCAGCACGTTGCGAATCAGGATATTGCGCTGCAGTTTTTCCCGTTCTGCTTTGACCTGGCTGAGCCGGATAAAGTCATAGTCGCGATCGCTGAGGCTTTTGCCGACGGCCCAGTTGAGGGCTTGTTTTAATGCCCTACCCTCCAGGAGCTTGTCTGGTCGAGCTTGGGATTGCTCCCAAACATCAAAGGCCGCTGCGTAGGGGCGGAGTTCAAGGAGCGTTTTCTGGATCCATTGTTGGTTAAAGATTTGATGATAGATGCGGTTATAAACTTGAAGGATTCCGTCGTGGTCTTTAACGAGGCCTGAGAGCCGCAGCTCGATTTGCTCAGGGCTGCTTTTCGTTGAGACGTTTCCGCCATATACCCTTTGATAAAGGCCCAAAAGCTGGACCGATTTGCGTTTGTTGAAGAGGATGCGATCGCAAATCGTTCTCAGATGCACGGGTTCATCTTGAGATTCCCAGTTATCAAGGATCTGTGTTTGGACGACCTGGTCCACCGTGATGTCAGGATTAACTTTAACGGCTGCCTCCATCTGTTGACAGAGCTTTTGCGTCAGGAAGGGCTGTCCTCCGGTCCAGTCCAAAATATTTTGCAGCACCTGATCTGGATCTTGAACTTTACCGCGAAGACCATCGGCAAGCGGCATCGCCTCCTGGAACTGAAAGCCTTCCAGATAGATAGCTTTGCCAATATTGAAGGGCGTCCGCTCGTGATCCTGCATCAGAGCCGAAGGCGTTGCCACACCCAGCAGCGCAAAGGTGATCCGTTGATAGGCGGGCCGATCCACACGCTGATTGTAGAAAAACCGAATCAGTGATAGAAAATCATCGGCAGAGACATCTTGGCTCAGAATCTGGTCAATTTCATCAATAAAAATGACAACGTTTTGCTGAATATCCTGTAGTAGAACCTCATCAATAAACGTATGCAATCGCTGGACCGGGGTAGCTGGATCCTGCTGTTTCCACCAGGTTCGCCAGTTCAGCTCTAACTGACAGTCGCTCACCAGGGCTTTGATAAAACCGCCGTACCATTTTTCGGGTGTGATGCCCTGGGTCCCAAACCCTGTGAGGTCGATCGCGGCACAAACAACACCTTCCTCTCGCAGCTTCTGCATCGTTTGAACTCGCAAGCTGGATTTACCCATCTGGCGAGAATTGAGGACGTAGCAAAATTCTCCCTTCTGCAACTGCTCATAGAAGGTGAAATCGCTGGCTCGGGTAACGTAGCTAGGGGCATTGACGGGCAGGCTGCCCCCAACTTGGTAGCGATAGTCAGGGGGTGAGTCTCCGAGAGAGCGACTACGTGACGGCATCACGACCTAATTCTCGCTGGAAGTACTGCTGATAGAGACTGCAGGACGGCAGCACTAGATTTCCGGTTAGCTTCACTAGGCCAAGACTCTGGAGGTGGTAGATCTGCAGTGAGTTGAGTTCTATGCCGGTGGGGGAGTTTGCGATCTCACCATACGCAGCAGCTAAATCCTGTGACTGCAGCAGCTCTTCCCGCAGCCTTAAGAGGTGGCTAAAGTAAATTCCTGTCTCTTGATCTGAGGCCTCCAAAATATGCTGGAGAGACATCTGTTCAACTGCACTTTTGTAAATTGCCAAATGAATCAGATAGGGATGTCCTCCTACCCGCTTCTGCAGACTTTCGATTTGCTGCGTCTGCCACTGCAGTTCATACCGCTCCGCTAATTCCTGAACCTGTTCCGATGTAAACCGGTCCAAAGAGATGGGTTCTCCTACGTTGGTGAGGGGTGAGTGATTGATATCCAGAGAGACATAGTCTTCTGTGGCATGGGTAATTACTAGCCGCAGCTTTTCCCAAAGCGGTGAGCTTTTCGACTTCTCGTGCCAGCTCCTGAGCATCCTCAGCACATCGCCCGCCACATCGGGGTAGGGGAAAATCTGTTCAACACTATCTAGCGCAAGGACAAGGGGTTCCTCAGTACTGGGCAGCAGATAGTCTTCAAAATATTGACTGCAGTTATCGATGCTAGTCAGTAGCTCTGAATCCCAATAATCGGCTAGCTTATTCTCTAGCTTCAGTTGTCGTCCAATCTGGAGACAGAGCCACTGCAAAAATCGCTCTAAATCTTTGAGCGATGCCTGACTCGACGACTGACAGTCCAAATAAGCGGTCTGATGTTGATAAATCTCGGCATATTGCAAGATCCGATTCACCAGGGAGGTTTTCCCCATCCCTTTGGCTGCCTTAATGCGAATTAAAGTACTTGGATTGATTACAACCTGACAGCAATGGCTCTCGATCTCTGATCGCTTGATATAAAAAGTCGAACTGAGCGGAACGGGTCCCTCGGGATAGGGGCGATAGGCCAGCGGTGACGTTTTCAGTGATTTTTCTGGAGCGGACTGCTGTTTAAGAAGCCGCTTCAAAGCCTCTCTCAACGTCACTTTCCTGACCTTTTCGCCCGTAGCTCTGGTGAGCTTGATAAAGAGCTTCGGGGCAACATCCGCCGCAATAAAGCGGGCAGAGTAGTTTAGTCTCTCGGCCATTGTCTCGTAGGTCAGGCCTGCCAAGCATTCTGCCAGCACGTCTACCTCGATGGTTCTCAAATACTCTTGATCGCACTGGAAGATAGCCCGATTCGCAGCTTCAATGAGCTGTTCATGCATTAAATCTGCGCTTCCATTCATCGTCACCTCTGACCGATACACCTTATCTGTGCCAAGCAGCCAGGGCCTAAACTTGGCTGCTTTTAGTGTGGAGGACAAGCGCGACTGCCGCAATCGGATTTTTTCAGGTCTTTCAGTGAGTGAACCCTTAAACCGCCAAGATCAAAATTCTTCTGCATTCAGAAATTGTACAGAGTCAGTTTCATAGTCTATGGTTGCTCTGGGAAAGCTTTAAATCGAGTGAATGGCACAACCTAGTCTTGAATATCAAACCCAAGTTCATTTGAATCTCTACGATTCGCCTGAACTGAAAGCATTGGCAACGCAAGCCCTACAGGGACGACACCTCCGGCAAGTGGAGGAGGGACAAACTGAAGCAGCGATCCAAGTTTGCCTCTGTGAAGATGGGTATTCTGGCTGGATCTCTGTGGCGGATCTGGAGTCAATTCAGCCTACGACAACGCCCTACGTTGCTCCTGTTGTGACGGCAGCTCAGGTTCAAGAACGGATTGGAGATGCGATCGCATTCACAAAATCAGCCCTCTCTGTTCCCAACATCTATCTCTGGGGCGGCACGCTTGGCCCCAACTACGACTGCTCCGGTTTGATGCAGCGAGCTTACGGCGAACAGGGGATTTGGCTCCCCCGCGATTCCTATCAGCAGCAAGACTTCACCGAAACTATTGCTGAGCCTGGATCAGATCCAGAAGACTGCCTTAATCATCTGCAGCCAGGAGATTTAATTTTTTTCGGTAAACCTGAAAAGACAGACCATGTTGCGATGTATATCGGTGATGGAGAATATATACATAGTTCAGGTCATGAGAAGGGGCGAAACACCATTGCCATTGACCGACTAGATGAAGGCGATCTTGTTCGCAAAACCTACTATCAACAGTTTCGAGGTGCAGGTCGTGTCGTCAGCAGCTATCGTCTCTAGAGTCACGACTCTCTAGCCGTTCGTAGAACCGTTGCATACAGCTGAGTACTCACCCGGAAATTTGCCACATCAACTAACTGATCCATTACGGGCCTAACAGTGGGAATCAAGCCTTTAGATTTAGCCTGCAGCAAAATGCCTAAAAGGCCTATCACATTGAGACCATAAGCGATCGCTAGCGTTCTGCCACGTCGTTCATCCATCAGGAGTAAGTCAGCGTTGAGTTCCTGTGTCAGGATAATTGCTTCAGCTTCACCTAAATCAATCGCATCTTGATTAACTTGAAGATCAGCAACGCTTCGGGTGTTACCAACGGCCTGCATCTGAATCCAACTTAAGGTCTGAACTTCAAGGGCACCCGGAACAACTTTATCCACAGCAACCATTTCGTTGTAAACGGCTGTCGGAATAACGATGGAACCATAGAGTTGATGCAACAAATCCAATTGATCGATCGCTGCCAAATTGGTAATCGGTGAAGTATCACTAACGATGATCAAAGCAAACCGTTTGATTGCAAAGTTCTCATATCTGACTGAAAATCTTCTACATCATAATTTGCGTAAAGTCCTCGCTCCTTTAATTCGTGCTGGAACTCAATCACTGTTAGCCCTGTCCAGGCACGAACCTTGCCACTGCTGACTTTCTGCTGCTTGTACAGCATTATGGCAATTTCTAGCTTTAATTCACCCTCGGTCATCTGAGTAGATTGGAGGATGTCATCAGGAATTACAAGACTCATCGGTCATTTTTGGGAAAAAGGTTGCTTTGCCCACTGTGCCACTTTCACCCTAGCGCAGCATCACAAGTGTAATTACAAAGTGTACGAATGCCCAGTCTCCCCATCGAAGCTGGGGCATCGACACATCAAAAGGACGTTCAAACCTTTATCTGTGTAAGCATCAAATCGCTCACGCATCAAATCTGGTGCTTCGGCAGGCGAAAGAGTGTAAAACCCCGCCTGGTTATAAAACGAGTGCAGATGTCGCCAGGGAAGGCAATAGCAAACGTGATCGGCAAGTTTCTGAGCACAGGTTTGAAGTAACTCTGTTCCAATCCCTCGACCCTGAAAGGTCGATAGAACCTGCATCCCTCTGAGCACAATGAAATCATTGCCTGGGCACAATCGGACAGCCCCCACAATTTCTCCGTTTGCTTGAGCCACAAAGAGCTGATCGCCTGCTTCTATGCCTCCGCCATAGTCACATCGGCTGTAGAACAATCTGATTGCTGAAATTTCGTGCAGTTCTGCTACTCGGATGATCGGCATACTGCTCCGTCAAGAGGCTCTAACGCTTCGATTGTAGCAGCGCGTCAAAAACGCAAATCGGGTGCTACTGTGCTGAATAATTGATGAATCGCTTATACCTCCATGCACCTATTTTTAGACACCGCTGATCAATCTCAATGGCATCGCTGGCTTCCCCTAGGTGTATTTGATGGCATTACGACCAACCCAACACTGCTAGAACGATCGCAAGTCCCCTGCACCCTAGAAAGCCTCAAATCTCTAGCCCAATCTGGCTTCGACCTCGGCGTCCAAGAGATCCAGATGCAAACCTGGGGCAGAGAACCAGAAACCCTGTATAAAAATGGGCACGCGCTTGCCAAAATCAGCGATCGCATCGTAGTCAAGGTTCCGATCACGCAGGCGGGCTGTACTGCCGCCGCACGACTCATTGTTGACGGCATTCGGGTGACGATGACCGGCGTTTATGCTCGTCATCAGGTGCTGCTCGCCACCTCTTTAGGAGCTGAATATGCGGCTCCTTATTTAGGACGAATTACGGACTCAGGGCGCAACGGGCGAGATGATTTGGCCCAGATGCAGCAGGCGCTGGATGGTGTAGGCAGTGACATGAAGCTTTTGGTTGCCAGTATTCGGGCTGTGGAAGATATCGTGTTTTTGGCGCGGCAGGGGTTGGATACGTTTACCGTTGGGGATGCGATCGCAACCCAGCTTTTCGACGTTGACGCCACCCTTCAAGCTGCCGAGACCTTCGAGAAAGCCGCCGATCAAATGAGGCAGCCTAGAGCTTAGCCGCCTCAAACGTATTGCACTGATTGACGTCTCCGGTTTTGATGCCCTGCTTAAACCAGCGCACCCGCTGCTCTGAACTTCCGTGGGTAAACGACTCTGGCGAGACATAGCCCCGAGCCTGCTGCTGCAGCCGATCATCCCCGATGCTAGAGGCCGCATTTAGGGCTTCTTCTACATCCCCCTCTTCCAAAATTTGCCGTTCCTTTTGACCGTGGTGCGCCCAGACCCCGGCAAAGCAGTCTGCCTGAAGCTCTTGGCGGACAGAAAGCTGATTGCCCTGTATCTGGCTCACCCTTTGCTTAGCAGCCTGCACCTGTTGAGAAATTCCCAGCAGCGTTTGGACATGGTGACCAATTTCGTGGGCCACCACATAGGCTTGGGCAAAATCTCCCGGAGCCTGGTGCTGTGTCTTTAAATCATTGTAAAAGCTCAGGTCAATGTAGACCTTCTGATCACCCGGACAGTAGAACGGTCCCACCGCAGCCTTTGCAAAACCGCAGGCAGAATTGACGGCCCCCGTAAATAGAACCAACTTAGGCTCCTGATAAGTACGCCCCATCTCCCGGAACAAAACATTCCAGGTATCCTCAGTGTCCGCCAGCACCACAGACGTAAAATCAGCAAGCTGGTCTTCTTCTGGCAAGCGCGCACGACTCACCGTAGTCCCCTGTTGGCCGGGATTGGAAGGGGATCCTTGGTCTAAGAGAAAGCTCGGATCACCGCCCAAAGCCAGCACAATCAGCGCCAGGACCAGTGTGCCCAAGCCTCCCGTGGCCACAGCCCCCGAGGGAACGCCACCCCCTCGCCGATCTTCAACATTGCGGCTGCGACGACCCACTTTTTTCATCGTAATTTTCCTTGAGCGTTGCTTAATTCAGTTTAGCCATGCGTTAGAGACTGACTCAATTTTATTGGCTCTCCTTAAGGATTCTGTTTTGAAGTAAAAACTTGCGGAACTTCCTCTTACAGCAAGCGGTCGTGGGCATTGAGAATGCCCAGTCAATAAGACCCGTAGAGACCATGAACTTGAGATTCCCGCTAGTGCAGCTCTTTCCACATCAGTTAGTCGGCAGTCAGAGAACACGCACCCTCTTGTATGGTCTCTCAGTGGGTATAGCAGCGCTTGGCTTTGCGATGAAACCGACCTTGGCTGCAGACAGCGTTCGCTTAAACTACGGCCCTCTTTCGCGTTCTATTCCCGTCAGTGACCTGCGTGAGTTTGCTGAAACCGGCAAAGCCTCACGCAAGCTACGGAAATACATGAAAGTATCTAAGCAGGATCCCGATAAAGTTCAAGAAACGCTGACCAACCCAATAGCGATGAACCCCGTGCAGCTTGACCGACTACTCAACAGCACACCCGGCGATCTGTTACTCAAAGAAGTGGGGGACGTTATTCATACCCCCTCTGACCGATCCAATCAACAGGCACTCAGGTCAGCACTCATTCTAGATGCCAGTGATGATCAGCAAATTACACTCATTGACACGATAGAAAACTATCCCACCCCCGAAGTGGAAGTCGAAGGCGGTCGGCTTGTGAAAGTCATCCGCCGCTTTAATCAGGTCAAAGCCTATGGAGAAGATGCTCAAAAGATTCTGGGCCAAGATTCTCAACCCTTGCTAGAGAATTTGCTTAGGCGCATCGATTCATTTTTGAAGTGATCTGTTGAGTCATGAATGACTCAGCATTTCGTCATGAATCATATCTTTCCAAACTTTGTAGCCAGCTCCGTTCAGATGGATGCCATCCGGTGAAAACTGAGTATCTAAAAAGTTATCTTTGGCAAGTCTTTGATTGAGATCAATGTAGGTTACACCCTCACTGCCATCGGCTAGCCGTTTAAGGAACGTATTGAGAGCGAGAATGTTGGAGTTGATCTCTACATATTTTGCTCCAGCCAAAATCGTGGACTGGATATAAACCTTCATGCCGCGCTCTTTGCAGCGCATGACAATCTCTTTATAGTTGGCCTGTACTTCAGAAACAGGTACACCTAAACTAAAATCATTGACACCTACCTGAATAAAAGCTTTCTGAGCTTTCGTAGAATAGATACTGTCAAGTCTGGCGAGAATCCCCTCGGCTGTATCGCCGTCTATGCCTCGATTTGCAATACTCAGAGACGGGAACAGATCTACCCACTCTGCTCGGCCTGTAATGCTGTCTCCGACCATGACAATGTTGTGGGGCTGACCATGAAAACTGAAGAAAGATTTTCTTTGCAGGTAAATATTTGAAGCGTTTGATTTTTTAGCGTGGCTCAAAGCAGGTTCCGGAGCGACCGTTTTCTTAACGGCTCGCAAATTTTTATAAGGGAATATCTTGTATTCAACCGTAATGATTCCATATAGAAATGACAAGACTAGACCAAGGGCGAATAGAAATGACTTCTTTTGCTGACTAAGTGCCATTATCTTTATATTTAACGTTGTGTTTTGAATAAGTAATAGGTTTACGCATTGGAGGCTAGCGATTGCGCTTTAGCCAACTGAAAAAAACTGTTCCATGGCTAAAAGCACTGGCAAGTAAGCAAAAGACACCATTAGAAACGTCATCAGACAGAACTCACAACCAAAGATTCTGGCACAGAAACTTTCTCCGCGCCAACAATACGCTGGAAGGGCCAAATTCAATCAAATTTAGTCAATCATTAGATATGAGAAAAACGAGCAGTGTCTCTATCATTCTCGCAGCAGCAATTTACCCCGTGACTACCCGAATATTTATCACATAAAATCTTTAACGCCTGACCCCAAAAAACGATGATTTTAACGACATCGGTAGGTAAAATCATATCCCAAGTGAACAGGCCCAAGGTATTGAGCTAGAAGAATCTTCATACAGCATGAGGCAGACAAGCGTCTTCAGGTGGAAAGACTCGGCAAACCTATGAGACGATAAGGGTTGATCGGACTGGATGCGCTAAATTATGGGTCTAGTCTTATTGTTGCGATTAGTAAGGTACCGCAGTGGTCCTCTCCAAAGGTTTTGAAGTCGAAGTCTACACAGGTACACCCAAGGGTGAAGTGGTTGGGTTCTCAGGCCGAATCGCTGCTGAGCTAGAGGGCTTTGTGCGCGAACCCGATAGCCGGAACGTTGAGTATACGACTTCCCCGGCCTATTGCTATGAGCCGATCATGTGCGACCTGCTGCGGCCACGGGCGCGGTTGCGTCAGTATCTCAGCCAACTAGGGGACTACACCATCATTCCTGGCAGTACGCTGGCCTTGGGAGGCAGCGACCGCTTCTATCGCTCTGACCCTAGCAATCCTTACCACGCCTACATTGAAGAGACCTACGGCACCTCAGTTGTAACCGCCAGCGTCCATATTAATCTCGGCATCTCTGACCCGGAGCTTTTGATTAAGGCCTGTCGTCTTATTCGCCTAGAAGCACCGCTCTGGCTGGCGCTCACGGCGTCTTCGCCTTTCATTGATGGTCAGGCAACGGGTAATCATTCTTCCCGATGGGCGACATTCCCCAAAACACCGGCTCAGGTGCCGATTTTCAAGCATCACTGCCACTTTATTGACTGGACCCGAGCCCAGCTCAAGGCGGGTACGATGCAGAACGTCCGCCATCTGTGGAGTGCGGTGCGCCCCAATGGTAATCGTCGTCCCTACGATCTCAATCGCCTTGAGCTGAGGATTTGTGATCTCCCCTCAAGTCCTATTAGCTTGCTGGCGGTGACGGCCTTGTTGGAGGCTCGGCTGCTGCAGCTCATTGCGAATCCAGAGTTAGATCCATTGGTGTCGAGTAAATGGCGAAAGGAACCAGAGACGTTGGCCGAAATCGCAGATGCCAACGAAGCGAAAGCCGCACACTTGAGTTTGGATGCTGAGTTGACCCACTGGCAGGATGGCCGCACGATTTCAGCCCGAGACTGGATTGCTGAGATTTATGAGCAGGTGTGGCCAATGGCGAAGCAAGAGGGCTTCAGCTGCTTCTTATCTCCGGTGAAGAAAATTTTGGCAGAGGGGAATGAGGCTCAGAAGTGGTTGGGTTTGTATAACCAGGGCGTGAGCCCCGACGCAATTGTGAAACATGCGATCGCATCCATGCTCGAAGAAGAGAACGACCTCAAAGACAGTCTCTGTGAACCCGTAACGGTTTAGCTCTGAATGGTTCGAGTTGTCTTAGTTCATCCGCAAATCCCCCCCAACACTGGGGCTATAGCCCGCACCTGTGCCGCCACCGAGACCGAGCTACACTTGATTGAACCCCTGGGGTTTGAAATTAGCGATCGCTATCTAAAACGGGCAGGGCTAGACTATTGGCCCTACGTCAAACTAACCTGCCACAGCTCTTGGGAAGCTTTTGTTGAGTTTAGCCAAGCCCAAGGAGGCCGCTGGGTGGGCTTCAGCAAGTCAGGAAAAACAAATTATATACAACATGCATACGAGGCCGATGACTGGCTGCTGTTTGGCTGTGAGACGGCAGGGTTACCGCCAGAAATTATGGAAGCCTGCAGCGATATCTTGCAAATTCCGATCAAGCAGCCTAAAGTACGAAGCTTCAACCTTTCTGTCAGTGTGGCGCTAGGGCTATTTGAGGCACGCCGCCAACTGGGAGAAATCTAGGCAAGGCTCTGCCTTAACACCAATTATGCAACGCTCTGTCATTGGTTCTCGGACCACTGATAACCCGCGATTTGCTTTGCATGTAGTTTAGGTTGCTTCGAAAATTGTTAAGGTAATCAATAATCAAACTGTAGTAGCGGTATTAGCTCTATTGAGCATTATTAATTTTCTGGAATGACAAGCGACCGTCACGTCTCAGAATCAATGCCTGTGCAACCTGGCCTTAGCAGCCCATCGAAGGAAGATATTTAGATGCCTCAGCAGCCCCCCACTGACAAACCCTCCAATAGAGTACGCTCCACTCCCCTCTTACTGTTGTGGACATGGATTAGTCTGATGTCGGGCCTGAGTCATCTGTCCCTCTCTGCGCTGGAGGCTCAGGCGGCAGATCTGATCATTCCGGTGGATTCACCTCCCGCGGCCCGACCCGCAGCCCCCAAACCCGTGATTCGCTCAGCGCCTGCTCCCAAGCCGGTGATTCGTTCTGCACCTGCCCCTAAGCCCGTCGTTCGTTCTGCACCCGCCCCCAAACCCGTCGTTCGCTCGGCCCCTGCACCAAAGCCAGTGGTCAAGCCAGCCCCCATTATTCAATCGGCTCCGGTGGGGCAACAGTTAGCGCCGCCCGCCTCTTCTGGGGCAAGCACTCAACCTCAGACGAAACCTTCCGTGATTATCAAAAGCCCGGTGCCAACGTCGCAGCCCATCGCTAAGCCAAACGCCATCCCGTCGGCTCCGCAGGCAAAGAGGGGCAATCCACTGATTGATACCTCTCGCAACTATGATTTAGGCGCGACCCAAGCCAAGCCCTACGTCAAACCCAACCGGGTTGTGGTGTCAGAACGCTCCAGTGGCTGTCAGGCTGTTGTCGGTCGCTCTGTTTCATCCAGTATTTGTGGTGGTGGCACACCGCCCGCTCGTGTGGTTCGGGTACAGCCCGCCCGCGCAGTTGCCCAGCAGCAGGCTGCGCCTATTAAACTGCGACAGCCCTATATTGCCAACCGTTTCCAGAGCCGTTCTGCAGCTGCCAATGTACAAAGAGGATTAACGCCTGCCAGTGCGCCGACATTTGCGGCTAAGCCTTATCAACAAGGTAAGTCTTATAAGGCTAAGGCTTACAAGGGTGCCAACCCACTAAAGTGGCTGCTGTCGGATGGCAAGCAGATGATCTTTCCACTTTCAATTCCAGCTCGGATTTCGTCGGCGTTTGGCTGGCGGGTGCATCCCCTCAGTGGTCAGCAAAGATTCCACTCGGGAACTGATATCGCAGCACCGATGGGGACGCCGGTGGTCGCGGCCTATGATGGGAATGTTGCGATCGCAAATTACCTCGGCGGCTACGGTCTCTCCGTTCTCCTTCACCACAATAAAGGCGAGCACGCCACGCGCTACGCTCACCTATCTGAGATTTTTGTCCAGCCCGGTCAAGTTGTAGATCAGGGAACTGTCATTGGTCTCGTGGGCAGCACTGGACATTCCACAGGACCACATCTGCACTTTGAGGCCATGCAGAGAACCCCCCAGGGTTATGCTCTGATTGATACAGATATACAGGTCGAGGTCGCCCTCAGCGTTTTAGTAGAAGCGATTCAAGTCGCCCAGCAGCCAGGCCCGCAATCGGAAACAGTCGAGAGCGTTGAGAAAAACGCTTTTGAGGATAGATTACTGCAGCCCCAGCTTCAAGCGAGAGCCGAAGCGTGGACGAGTCCATTAGATTACACGCTCACTGAGTAATCAAAGAGGGCGCTCCCTCACCTTTTGCCAACCGCTGCAGTGAAGGCTGAGAGACGCTCCACTCCCTTTTGGATGCTGGCTAAATCGGTGGCGTAGGAGAGCCGGATACACTGATCTGCATCAAACGCTAGACCGGGCACGGCAGCGACCTGATAGGACTCTAGGAGAGTCTCGCAAAATTCCACAGACCCTAAACCGAACGCACTAATGTCAGGAAAGAGATAGAAAGCGCCTTGAGGGGCAGGGCAGAACACACCAGGAATCGCATTGAGTAGCTCTAGCATGACCTGACGCCGCTGGGTAAAAGCCTGCAGCATCTCAGCGACACAGTCTTGCGAGCCCTCCAGGGCTGAGATCGCACCATATTGAGCAAAGGTACAGACGTTAGAGGTGCTGTGACTTTGCAGCTTAGTCACGCCCTTAATCAGATCTAAAGGACCGGCCAAATACCCAATTCGCCAACCCGTCATGGCGTAAGTTTTAGCGAATCCGTGGCTGACAATGGTGCGCTCAAAAATTTCAGGGCCGATAGAGCCAATGCTGAGGTGTTCCGCGCCATCGTAGAGAATCTTTTCGTAGATCTCGTCAGTGACGACCAGCAGGTCTTCGTCTACAATCACCGCCGCTAATGCTCGAACTTCATCAGGCGTGTACACCATTCCGGTTGGATTGGAAGGCGAATTAAAGATGAACAAGCGAGTTTTAGGCGTGACGGCAGCGCGCAGCTGGTCAGGAGTAATTTTGAATTGGCTCTGAATATCTGTCTTTAGAATCACGGGTACCCCGCCCGCCAGCTTTACCATCTCGGGATAGCTGAGCCAGTAGGGAGCTGGAATGATCACCTCATCACCAGGATTGATGAGAACCTGCATGAGGTTATACAAAGACTGCTTGCCGCCATTGGTGACGATAATCTGGTCCGGTGTATAGCTGAGCTGATTATCGCGGTTGAGCTTGGATGCGATCGCATCTCTCAGAGCCGGTTCACCCGCCGCTGGCCCGTATCTTGTTTTACCCTGATCAAGCGCCAGCTTCGCCGCTTCTCTAATGTGCCTAGGCGTATCAAAATCAGGTTCACCCGCACTGAAACCCAGTACATCTATGCCCTCAGCCTTCATCGCTTTCGCCTTAGCTGAAATTGCCAAAGTCAATGAAGCCGAGACTTGACTCACGCGGTCTGCCAGTTGCATGTCAAAGCCAACCAATGTGCGGAACTAAAGAGTTTGGACTAGCATACCCTACCCGTCCACTAGAACACAGAGAAAAATGGCCTGCCAACACCAATAGAAGAACAAAAATATCCCAAGTCGACAATCCAAGTCCACCGGAGGATTAAGTCCCACATTCATGGGCTGCATCACGAATATCCTTATTTAGATGACCTTGACCTCGCGGAACAAGGCTCCCGACGCTGAATACACCGCTTCAGGCCATCCGACGGTAAGCCCATATAACGCTAACTCAGATCTAGGTCGGATCTTGACTCTACATCTTTCTGGATATCTAGATTCCCAGCCTCGGTCACCTGCTCCACAGCCTCAAGGCGCTGCCGCAGATTCTGCAAAAGCCCAGAATGACTCAGACGGACTGCCGCTAGCTGTTCGCGCAGGCGATCGCACTGATCCGGCACTGACTGCCGCAGCAGCATCACCTCACGGGTCAGCGTATAAACTCGCCCCTCTAACCCCTCTATTTGCTGCTGGGCAGTAGAATCAACCCCCTGGGCAAAATGCCTCTCAAGCAGATGATTTAGCGCTTCTGTCACAGAAGAATGTCCCTGCTGTTGCTGATAGGCCAGTAACTGGCGGCAAATCTCAGGAGCCAGGAACTGAGACAGATCTAAATCAGAGTCAGACATCACGCAACCTCGACATTTGTTCAACAGCACACCCTTGAATTACCCTAGCGGCTCCGTCATTGAACGTCTACTGTTGCAGAGCGAAAACCTTATACTATTGGGTGGAACTTCGACAAAGGAATGGCTAAATGGCATCCATCCGTGAGCTGCATCAGCAACTCGTGAGCAAAGCACGATCAGCGACAGAGATCACCACAGCAGCTCTGGAAACCATCAATCAACTTGAGCCTCAGCTAAAAAGCTTTCTGACCGTTACGACCGAACAGGCGATGGCTCAAGCGAAGCAGGTCGATGCCCAATTAGCGGCCGGAGAAGAGATTGGTCTTCTAGCAGGCATTCCCATTGGCATTAAAGACAACCTCTGTACCAAGGGCATTCGCACCACCTGCGGTTCGCAGATCCTAAATAACTTTCTGCCACCTTACGAATCCACTGTCACCACCAAACTTGCAGCAGCCGGTGCCGTCATGGTGGGTAAAACCAACCTCGACGAATTCGCAATGGGCAGTTCTACAGAGAATTCAGCCTATCAAGTGACCGCCAATCCTTGGGATACAGCCCGCGTTCCAGGTGGGTCTTCTGGCGGCTCTGCGGCGGCTGTTGCCGCAGACGAATGTGTTGTGGCCTTAGGCTCCGATACCGGTGGTTCGATTCGTCAACCCGCCTCATTCTGTGGCGTTGTAGGCCTCAAACCAACCTATGGGCTGGTATCAAGATATGGACTCGTTGCCTATGCTTCGTCACTGGATCAAATTGGCCCCTTCGGTCGCACCGTAGAAGATGCCGCACTCCTGCTGCAGGCCATTGCCGGATATGATCCGCAGGACTCCACCAGCCTTGATGTTGAAATTCCTGACTACACACAGGCGTTGGTTCCAGATCTCAAGGGTAAGCGAGTTGGCGTGATTAAAGAGACCTTTGGTGAAGGACTCGATAAAGTTGTGGCCGAGGCCGTTGAAAAAGCGATCGAACAGCTCAAAGAACTAGGGGCAGAAATTCAAGAAATTTCTTGCCCCCGATTTCGCTACGGACTACCCACTTACTACGTGATTGCTCCTTCCGAGGCTTCCGCTAATTTGGCCCGCTACGACGGCGTTAAATATGGCTATCGAGCTGAAGATGCTGAGTCTTTAATGTCAATGTATACTCAGACCCGCGCTCAGGGCTTTGGCACAGAGGTTAAGCGGCGAATCATGATTGGTACCTACGCCTTATCCTCCGGCTACTACGATGCCTACTATCTCAAAGCCCAGAAGGTTAGAACGTTAATCAAGCAGGACTTTGAAGCCGCGTTTGAAAGCGTTGATGTCTTGGTTTCTCCAACCTCTCCAACCACCTCCTTCAAGGCGGGAGAAAAGACAGCGGATCCGATCAGCATGTATCTTTCTGACTTGATGACCATTCCGGTCAACCTCGCGGGCTTACCGGGCCTGAGCTTGCCCTGTGGCTTCGATGCTCAAGGGCTACCCATCGGCCTCCAAATCATCGGCAACATTCTGCGAGAAGATCAGGTCTTGCAAACGGCCTACGCCTATGAGCAAGCGACAGATTGGCATAATCAATCACCCAAAATTTGTACTTAATGGGTAGAGGTGCAAGCCTCAACATTCAAAAAGAGAAGACTCATCCTGCAGCCTTGATCTTCAAGAGTTGAGCGGGGCACTTTTGACAAGAACCTGCGTCTACCATACGAAGCAGGGCTTTGCCCAGACCGTTCCACAAATTGTCACATTAGGCTTGGTCAAGCTATTGCCAGCCTGCTACGATTACTAGCAAAAGAATACTGTCACTTTCTTTACAAAACCAGAAAAGCTTATGTCTGCCAGAAAAGCATCTATCCGCCGTTTTCTTCCTGTTGCCATTGCCGGTACCTTGATTACAGGCGTGCCTGCTGTGACGATTGCTCAGACAAATCCTGGCTTCAGCTTCATTTGGGGAGGTGATGGCCCTGGAAGAAAGCAGCAGCTCAACTATGTTTTACAGTACGGTACACCCGGACATCGCAATGATCGACATCGTTATAAGCTCGGTCGTCAAAGTGTCGCAATGGACAGCATCACAGTTGCATTCCCTGACTACTTTGATGGGCGGTTCAGTGCCAAGAACGTCACCCTGCGTGAAAGTGCTAAGGGCAGCAACATCTTCAACTTCAAGAAGGGTAAAGATATCCCCCTAGCCACGGTTGAATATGATGAGGATAATCGTGTTCTAGAGCTTGTACCGGAGTCTCCTGTACCGGCTGGAACCCGCTCTGAAGTTGTGATCTCTAACATGAAAAATCCGAGGTCTGGCGGAACCTACTTTATCAATGCTCGAATCACCTCCCCCGGAGATGTCCCCTTGAGCAAATATATTGGGACATGGGTTGTTAGTATTTTCCGCAACTAGCGCTGAGGTCAGCACTGCTACAATTTCTAGTCAAGGTAGCTACGGTGGCCGATAAAATAGCTTAAATATTCGAAAAGGAGCTTCGTTCTAGCGGCACGAAGCTCCTTTTTTTTGCAATGCTTTTAGAACAGAAGCTGCGATCGCAATTTTTCCCAGCTCAAGAATCTAAGAGAAAGGACGATCTTCTTGCCCCCTCGCCCCTCCGATGAAAAATGCCTTCTGAGCGATCACGAGGGTCGCTCAGAAGGTAGTCATCAAGTTAAGAAGCAACCGGCGCAGGTATCTTACGTTGTCGAGTTGAAGCGACGGGCTTGGCTGAATCCTGAGGGTGCTGTAGCAAAAAGAGTAGCGTTGCTCTCGTTTGGACCTCGCGGCGCAGTAGTCCCTTGAGTTCCCGCTCGATATAGCTTTTGAGGTTGACCCAATCGACAGAAGCAGCATCAACAACGTCAGTATCTGAAACCTGCTGCCATCGATTCCGCAGAGCCAATTCAATCGTCTCTTTCACCCACATTTGCCACTTGTCCGTGCCAACATTCGTGACGACGCCCCGTAAATGAACGTCCGGCTGGGTCAACAGCTGTCCGTTGAGGCCAATGCTGGCAGCAACAGTGACCATACCGTCTTCTGCGAGCCGCTGTCGCTCTTCAAGAACGTGGGCTTTCACCAACCCGGCACGGTCCATTAGCTCAATACCAGAAGGAACTTTCCCAGCAATGCCAATCGACTCTTCCGTCAGCTCAACAATGTCACCATTGTCGATAATAACCATATTATCTGCAGGAATTTCCATGCTCTGGGCGGTCTGGGAATGCTTTACCAACATTCGATGTTCACCATGAACGGGCAAGAAGAACTTGGGACGCGTCAGGGCAATCATGAGCTTTTGATCTTCTTGAGCACCATGTCCTGAAACGTGAATGCCTTGGTGACGACCATAGATAACATTGGCCCCCTGCATCATCAGCTGATCGATTAGATTAACGACTCCGATGGTGTTCCCAGGGATGGGGTTGGCTGAGAAGACAACAGTATCTCCCTTGCGAATACGAATTTGCCGATGCTCTTTGCGGGCGATTCTCGACAGCGCGGCCATCTCTTCCCCTTGAGATCCGGTTGTTAGGATCAAGACTTTATGATCGGGCATGTCTCGCGTCACGTGTAGCGGCTCAAATAAGCTGTCTGGACACTTGATGTAGCCGAGGTTACGAGCGTGGGCAATCACGTTGAGCATTGAGCGGCCCACGATGGATACCGTTCGATGCTGCTTTTTAGCAATATCTAAAATCATGTTGACGCGATGCACCGATGAAGCAAAGGTGGTGACCAGCAGTCGTCCTGATGCTTGCTGAAAGACTCGCTCTAGATTCGGATAGACAGAACGCTCTGATGGAGTTGAACCAGGCACTTCAGAGTTAGTTGAGTCAGCGATTAAACAAAGAACGCCTTTCTCGCCATACTCAGCCAGCTTTTGAAAATCAAAGAACTCACCGTCTACGGGCGTATGATCAACCTTGAAATCTCCGGTGTGAATCACGACGCCGACCGGGGTGTGGATAGCGACGGTGCAGCTATCGGCAATGGAGTGAGTATTGCGAATATATTCAACTAAGAAGTTAGAACCCAGGCGCACGACATCGCGCGGGAGTACAGAGTTGAGCTTTGTTTTGCCAGCGACGCCGGCTTCTTCTAGCTTCCCTTTGAGCAGCGCCATTGCCAGTCGCGGACCATAGATCACCGGAATATCAAACTGCTTGAGGTGAAAGGCGATCCCGCCAATGTGATCTTCATGGCCGTGGGTGACGATCATGCCTTTTATTTTGTGCTTGTTCTCCCGGAGATAGGTCATATCTGGGAGCACAATATTGACGCCGTGCATGCCATCTGTGGGAAAGGCTAAGCCAGCATCAAGAAGGATAATCTCGTCTTCATATTCAAAGACGCAGGTATTTTTGCCAATTTCGTGGAGTCCTCCGAGAGGAATAACTTTGAGGCTATTTTGATTTTTTTGATCTGTCATATAAGGATATTACCTAAACAAAATATGCGATAGAAAAATGGAAGGTTTAAGGAGAGAGGATTGTGGCTATTCAGAAGCGATACCTTCAAGGCTGTGAGGACACCGTAAAGAGCCACAGAAAAAAGGAGCTAAAGGAGCTTTTCTTCTTTTAAGACTTGCTCTAGCTGCTGCTGCAGAGACTTGGGGCAATCTGAGAGGGGCGGTCGAGTACCGCCAACTGACCAACCCTGAAGACGGAGAGCTGCTTTAACGGGAATTGGGTTTGTTGTAGAGAACAAAGCCTGAAAGAGAGGCAAGAGCTTGAGGTGAATATTAGTCGCCGATTTTGTGTGACCTTGCTCAAAAAACTGCACCATCTGTTGTAAGGGTTCCCCAACAAGGTGGCTGGCTACACTCACGACGCCAGAACAGCCAATCGCCAGCATGGGCAAGGTGAGTGAGTCGTCTCCAGAGTAGATCTCAAATTCGGGTGGGGTCCTGCGGCGAATTTGACTGACTTGGTCAAAGTTACCACTGGCTTCCTTAATTGCCACAACGTTGGAGAGCTGGGCAAGCTTAGCAACGGTCTCTGGCTGTAAGTTTTGTCCTGTACGCCCAGGTATGTTGTACAACATAATGGGCATTTCAGGTGTAGCCTCAGCGATGGACCGAAAATGTTGGTAAAGACCTTCTTGGGGAGGTTTGTTGTAGTAAGGAACGACCTGCAAGACGCCGTCCAGCCCTAGCTTAGCAGCTTTTTGAGTGGCTTCAATGGCTTCACAGGTTGAGTTAGAGCCGGTCCCTGCGATCACCTGACCTTTAGTTGCGATCGCATCTTTGACCACCTGAAACAGCCTATATTCCTCGTCCCAGGTGAGGGTGGGCGACTCCCCTGTGGTCCCACAAATAACAAGCGCATCGCTGCCGTGCTCGACAAGATGAACGGCTAATTTTTCTGCCACCCCGAAGTCAACCTTACCTTCCGAGTCGAAAGGCGTGACCATCGCCGTCAAAACTTTCCCAAAACTTGTCACTCGTACCTGACTCCTACCACTGCCCTGAACTCACTCCACTGCATCGCTATCAAAAAATTGAAATAAACAGATGTTCAACATACATCCTGGCGTCAGCCACCGGTCTCTATGTATAAAGGCTGACGGATGTACATATATACATCAATTGAACAGCACCCTCAGCAGTGCATTGTTCTGAGAGCAACCTACAGAGCTAAGGCAGGAGCCGAAGCCTTAAGGAGGTTGCGTTCCACGAGAAGCTCAGCGATTTGCACCGCATTAAGCGCAGCTCCCTTGCGAATCTGATCGCCACTGAGCCACAATTCTAGACCGTTGGGATGGGAGATATCTTGGCGAATACGACCTACGAGTACTTCGTCCCGACCACTGGCATCCATTGGCATCGGGAAATAGTTGGCCTGCCAATCTTCAACAAGCTTAACCCCCGGCGAGGATTTCAAAATCTCCCGAGCCTCGTCAGCATCAAAGGGTTGCTCAAACTCTAAATTAATTGCTTCTGAATGAGCCCGCAAGACGGGAACCCGCACACAGGTAGCCGAAATCCTCAGATCCGACGCTGCAAAAATCTTGCCCGTCTCCTGGACCATCTTCATCTCTTCAGCGCAGTAGCCCTGATCATTGAGGTCGGAATTATGGGGGAACAGGTTAAACGCCAGGGGGTAGGGGAAGATCTCGGTGGGGGGTACCTGCCCCTGCAGAATTGCCCGAGCCTGCTGCTTGACTTCCTCCATTGCCCGAGCACCTGCACCACTCGCTGATTGATAGGTGGAAGCAACGATTCGCTGAATGGGCTGCTTTTGGTGCAGAGGCCAAACCGCCACAGACATCAGTATCGTTGTGCAGTTGGGATTGGCAATCACGCCGCCATGAGCTTCCACAGCATCGGGATTGACCTCGGGGACCACCAGCGGAACCTGGGGATCCATGCGAAACGCACTGGAGTTATCAACGACAACAGCACCCGCCTTGACGGCAATCGGTGCCCACTCCTTAGAAGTACTGCCTCCCGCCGAGGCCAATACGATGTCAACAGCATCAAATTTCTCAGGACTAACCGCTTCAACCGTTAGCTCTTCACCCCTAAAGGACCGTACCTCTCCCGCTGAACGCTCTGACGCCAGCAGGGTCAATTCTGAAATTGGGAACTTGCGAGCCTCCAGCAACTGCAAGAGCTCAGTGCCAACGGCACCCGTCGCCCCCAAAATGGCGACTCGATAAGACTGAGACAAATTTCACGCCTCCCTATTTTTATCTAGCGTTTTGTTAAGTAGATTTGTAATTCTCAATAAACTTCTGCGTTTTCATAATCACTTCGGCAGCGGAGTCTCCCAAGCAATGCGTCGACAGGGATGAATACTCAAAATCTTAAAGTTATGTCACAGAGTACCAATTCTTTAAGCATCCCGACAATAGGGTGTCGGAAGGAGGGTCGCCCCTCTTCTCTGCTTTGTTGCTCAAACTCTGCGGTCAAGCCAACCACACTTCTTACTATAGACCTTAACCTAGACATTAGATTCTGGCGTGCTCCACCATTCGCTAGCCGCATTCAAAATCAGCTATGATAGCAAGCTGGATAAATTCTTTGCGGGCGTTCCCTTCGGGGTTCCACTTTTCTAGAGATTGAGAGTCTCATGTTAAAGGGTTAGAGCCGTGACGTATTGATGACTTTGAGAGGAAAGGCGTTGTCTAAAACACAAGAGCGGCTGAACGTTACCCAGTCGAAGCTACCCGGTAGTCAAGTGAGTCTGGAGATCGAAATCCCAGGGGTGCGATCGCAACAGGCTTACGAGCAAGTAATTACCAAATTTATGCGATCGGCCCAGATTCCTGGCTTTCGTCGAGGGAAGATTCCGCGTCAGGTGATTCTGCAACGATTTGGCACCACTCAGATTAAAGCGGCAGCACTAGAAGATCTGATTCAGAACAATTTTGAAGCCGCCGTCAAGCAAGAAGAGATCAACGCTCTCGGCGGTATTCAGCTTCAATCTTCCATGGAAGAACTGGTTACCCAGTACCAGCCCGGAGAAGCCCTCACCTTCACCGTCAGCGTTGAAGTCCCCCCCGAGGTCAAGCTCAACAAACATCAGGGCTTTGAGGTCACTGCCGAAGAAGTACAGTACGACCCGGCAAAAGTCGAAGAGGTGTTAGCAGAGCAGCAATCTCAGCAGGCCACCTTAGTTCCTGTCGAAGGCCGAGCTGCAGAGAAAGGTGATGTCACTCAAATTGACTTTGCTAGCCGCTTCGAAGACGGAGATGATGACACCACCGAAGAGGTCAAGGACTTTCAGCTTGAGCTGATCGAGAACGGTTTCATTACAGACCTCGTCAATGGCGTGGTGGGCATGGGCATTGGCGATACAAAAGAGATTCCCGTCACTTTTCCAGATGACTTTTTCCAAGAAGACTGGGCCGGACGCTCGGCCATCTTCACCGTCACCCTTAACGATATCAAGACAAAAGAGCTGCCCGAGCTGGATGACGACTTTGCTCAAGACGTCAGCGAGTTTTCGACCCTTGCAGAACTTCGAGAATTTCTAGAAGAGCGCTATCAAAAAGAGGCCAAGGACGCGACAGATGCCAACGTTGAAGCCGAATTGGTGACAGCTCTGGTGACTGAATTAGAAGCGGAACCCCCACCTTCCATGATTCAGGATGAAGTGAATGTCATGATCAATGAGACGGCTGCACAGCTCCAGTCTCAAGGTATTGACGTTAACAAGCTGCTCACCAAAGACGTCTTACCTGGTATGCAGGAGCGGCTGCGCCCGGAAGCGCAGGAGAGACTCAAAACAACTTTGGCTCTGGCAGAAGTTGCCAAGCTTGAATCCTTGACCGTTGAGCCTGAGGCACTAGAGAAAAGAACGCAGGAAGTTCTAGAGAGCTTTGGCGATCAAAAAGTAGACCAGCAGCGGTTACGAAACATCTTAGAAGAAGAACTGCTCAAAGAAGCTGTTATGGAGTGGCTTAAGGAGCATTCTGAAGTTAAGTTAGTGGAATCAAAGCCGGAAGAGGATATTTCTGAAGACGAGCCAGCTCCCGATGCAAAACCCAAGTCAAAGGCTAAAGCAGAGCCCAAGGCTAAAGATCAGGTTGTTGATGTTCCTTCTGAAGCTGTCGAAGATGCTGAAGCATCGGTGGCAGATAGCCCCAAAGAAACCGCGAAACGGAAGACGACAAAAGCCAAGTCGACCAAGGCTAAAACTGCAAAGTCGACAACAGCAGAGAAGACGGCAGCAAAGCCCAAAGCCTCTAAGTCTACGAAGAAGAGTACTTCTAAAAAGGCACCGCCTGCTGACGCCGCAGAATAGGTGGATCACCCTGGATAGATTGATATTTTCTTCACTCTGCTTGATTGAAAGTGATATCAGGATGTCTTCTGTTCGTTGAGGCATAATGTACCTAAAGAGCAGATAAGTCTTAAACCTGACTTAACCTCCCTTGCTCCCCTCGCAACGATTACCGTTTTTGGATTACTGGCCCGAAGTTATTGAATTTAAGTTCTATGCTCTTTTCCCAATCACCCTATCCATCTCTAAATGCCTGGGATCACTCAGGGCAAAATGAGTCTCCTCGCAATATCGTGCCCATGGTTGTCGAACAATCAGGTCGCGGAGAGCGAGCCTTTGATATTTACTCGCGGCTGCTGCGTGAACGCATCATTTTCCTAGGGGGGGGTAGCTCCTCTAGTCGTGGCATCGATGACACAACCGCAGACACCATCGTTGCTCAGCTTCTCTTTCTAGAAGCTGACGACCCTGAGCAAGATATTTATCTATATATCAACTCTCCCGGTGGCTCTGTTACAGCAGGGATGGCTATTTACGATACAATTCAGCATATTCGTCCTGATGTGTGTACAATCTGTTTTGGATTGGCCGCCAGCATGGGGGCATTCTTGCTCGCAGCTGGGACATCAGGGAAACGGATGGCTTTACCTCATTCGCGCATCATGATTCACCAACCCCTTGGTGGCGCTCAGGGCCAGTCTGTTGATATTGAAATCCAAGCCAAAGAAATCCTGCATCATAAAAATCAACTCAATCACTTGCTTGCCCAAAATACAGGCCAGCCGTTCGAGCGCATTGAAGCTGACACAGAACGCGATTTCTTTATGTCTGCCGAAGAAGCTCAAAAGTATGGTTTGATTGACCAGGTTGTTTCCCGTCAGAACCTCCCCAGTCACACAGAAACCGTTAGTGAAGTCAATTGAGAGGCAGACATGTCTAAATACGACTCCCATCTGAAATGTTCCTTCTGCGGTAAATCCCAGGAACAGGTCCGTAAGCTGATTGCGGGCCCGGGAGTTTACATTTGTGATGAATGTGTAGACCTTTGCAATGAGATTCTAGACGAGGAGCTTTTTGATACGGGTGGAGCCGCTGCCGGCCAAGCTGTTTCCCGACGCGGTGAGCCACCGACCGAAAAGCGTCGGTCTCGCAGTGGACAAATCTCCTTGAGCCAAATCCCAAAGCCTAGGGATATCAAGAGCTACCTTGATGAGCATGTCATTGGTCAAAAGGAAGCCAAAAAGGTTTTGTCGGTTGCGGTGTACAACCACTACAAGCGTCTAAGCCTGCTCAAAAGCAGCAGTGAAGCAGAAGATGCGGATGATGCCATTGAGCTGCAAAAATCCAACATTCTGCTGATGGGGCCCACCGGCTGCGGTAAGACCCTCTTGGCGCAGACGCTCGCCCAGATGCTAGATGTACCGTTCGCGGTCGCCGATGCCACGACACTTACGGAGGCAGGCTACGTCGGCGAAGATGTTGAGAATATTCTTCTGCGGTTGCTGCAGGTTGCTGATTTAGATGTTGAAGAAGCTCAACGTGGCATCATCTATATCGACGAGATTGATAAAGTTGCGCGGAAAAGCGAGAACCCTTCAATTACTCGAGATGTATCGGGTGAAGGCGTACAGCAGGCGTTGCTAAAAATGCTGGAAGGCACGGTTGCCAATGTGCCACCCCAGGGCGGTCGTAAGCACCCATACCAAGACTGTATTCAGATTGACACCACAAATATTTTGTTTATTTGTGGTGGGGCTTTTGTGGGCCTAGAGAAGATTATTGAGCAGCGCACGGGCAAGAAATCCATGGGATTTGTGCGGGCTGGTGAGCCACAGCCGAAAGAGGTGAGGACGGCAGATATTCTGCGGGATCTGGAGGCTCAGGATCTAGTGAAGTTTGGCATGATCCCTGAGTTTATTGGCCGCATTCCGGTGATGTCAGTGATTGATGCACTGACCCAGGAGTCGCTATGTCGAATTTTAACCGAGCCTCGTAACGCCCTGATTAAGCAGTACAAAAAGCTGCTGCAGATGGATAATGTTGAGCTGGAGTTTGACCTAGAGGCGGTGCAGGCGATTGCTCAGGAAGCCTACCGGCGTAAAACCGGCGCAAGGGCACTACGGGCCATTGTGGAAGAGATCATGCTAGATGTAATGTATGAGCTGCCGTCCCACTCTCGTAAGGAATTAGCACCCTGCGTGATTACGCGAGAGATGGTGGAGCAGCGTTCATCTGCTCAGCTCTTGATGCTGCCGTCTACGATTCCAACACCTGAATCAGCCTAGCTCCATTTATTCATGACCTACGTCAACGTTCGCGACATCCCTCACTATTTTGAATGGGTTGTCAGTTCTAGAGAGCAATACCCGACAGGCAAGC
The DNA here is from genome assembly GCF_003231495.1 of Acaryochloris thomasi RCC1774. Classification (NCBI taxonomy): domain Bacteria; kingdom Bacillati; phylum Cyanobacteriota; class Cyanophyceae; order Acaryochloridales; family Acaryochloridaceae; genus Acaryochloris; species Acaryochloris thomasi. The sequence continues at coordinate 113,469 of NZ_PQWO01000011.1, read as the reverse complement.
CTGTGATGGTCTTTCTGCACGGTTGGGGAGGCTCCGGTCGTTACTGGCAGTCCACAGCCGCAGCATTGACTGACAACTTCGATTGCTTGCTCTACGATCAGCGGGGATTTGGGCGTTCTCGAGGGGCTTCTGGCCTCGGTCCAAATGTCTATGACTTAGAAGCCTATGCTGATGATCTTGCGGCTCTTTTAGATGAGTTAGATCTTGAACGGGTGTATCTCAATGCCCATTCAATGGGAGCATCCATTGCGGCTCTGTTTTTGAATCAGTATGTTGACCGGGTTGACCGAGCGATTCTAACCTGCAATGGCCTGTTTGAATATGATGAGGTTGCCTTCAGCCAGTTTCATAAATTTGGGCAGTATGTCGTCAAGTTCCGTCCGGCTTGGTTGACCAAGATTCCGGGGGCTGATCGGATGTTTATGGCCCGCTTTTTGCACCGCTCGATTCCCGCTCCTCTGCGGCAGGCTTTCTTAGAAGATTTTGTGCTGGCTGACTATGATGCGGCGCTAGGGACCATGCTGGAGGCCGTTAGCAAGAAAGCTGCATTGGAAATGCCTCAGGAATATACCAACTTTAAAATGCCGGTGCTGCTGATCTCGGGTGAGTTTGATCGCATTATCACCGCTGAGATGGGTAAGCAGGCAGCAATCTTAAATCCGTTGGTAACCTACCGTGTAATTGCGGGAACAGGCCACTTCCCGATGCTAGAGGATGCGCCCACTTATTTAGATCAGGTGCAGCAGTTTCTTGAACTTGCCCCTGCTTAAATACTGCTTTATGAGCTTCTACCTGCAAAAGCTCGTACGTTTCATTCAGCGCCGTAATTACTGTTAGAGACCTGCTGCTCCGACAAAAGCGGGGCCGGAGCATTGTGCTGGTAAAGCACCATTGTGGTGCTGGCATTCTGCTCGAACCCAATACCCTCATAAAAGCTTTGATGGTGGGTCGTCATCAGAGAAACACGCTCCACTCTATTCATATGAGGGTGGGCAAGCAGAGTTTGCACAAGCTTGCGTCCAAGTCCCTCACCGCGATAGTCGGGATGGATGACAACGTCCCAGATAGTGGCACGATAAATACCGTCGGAGGTAGCGCGGGCAAAGCCAATCAAATGCTCTTGATCCCACACGCTGATGATCGGACGACTGTAGCGGAGGGCGATGGCCCAATCTTGAGGGGTGCGATCGCAAGCCCAGAAAGCAGCCACCTGCATTAAATCACACAGTTTTTTCAGTTCTGCGGAACGAACTAAATCATGAGCCGATTGAGTATCTAAGGCGTTAAGTCCCTCTCGGAACCAAATTTGTCGATGATCCATAACGTCAACAGGTTGACAGTAGGTTAAGACAACTTATTCTATCGCAATCATTTTGAGTCCGGTAGATATTCAACACTCAAGCAAATTTCAAGAAACATCACTTCTTTGTAGTGCTTTGTAGCAATTCATTATTTATTGTGAAGACCGTGCGCAACAGCTCTATTTCACGCTGTTGCGGCTCAGGCCACCACCGAAAGCAACTTCCAGAACAACTTAGATTTTTTACTAGAGGGCTGAAGTCAAGTTAACTTTTGTGTTTGTTTTTGCCATCAACGGTTACGGAATATTGCGAAGCACTATCCGTGTAAAGCTTGAATGATACTCTGGCTATGGTGATTGCGCGACATTGTGATTGATAAAGGAGAATACCTTGTATCTCGATTCACAGACAAATTCAACGGGCAGAGAAGAGCTGAGTGATTATGTCGCTCATTTGCAGCTTCATATGACACTACAGGCCCGCAACCTAGTTCCGACCTTGACGCAAGCAGGCAACAGTCGGGAAGAGCTACTGCAGCAAACCCAGGCAACTTTCGAGAAGCACGTTTCTCGACAAAATTTGAACTAGCTTCATCTGAGATACACTCTCAATGATTTTTGAGCTTAGTAAAGCGGTGTAGGGTTTCCTATGCCGCTTTACTAATTCTATGTCACGGCAAAACAATGTTTCTGTGATCGGCTTTTGTTAAGCCGATCGGTCTAGCTATTCCACGCGACTGATTATTGGAGGCTGTTGAGTTAAGTCATGATGAACGCCCCGAGGTTTGTACTTGCGTCTGCCTCTCCTGCTCGTCGTCAGCTTTTGCATAGCGTGGGCATTGCTCCAGTGGTGCAGCCTAGTGATTATGACGAGTCTCAGGCACAGCAGTTAGAGGCAGAAGAGCTAGTAGAGTTTCTGGCTTTGGGCAAGGCTAAGACAGTCGTACGTCAGCTTCAGGAGCCAGCCTTGGTTCTTGGATGTGACTCCGTTTTACAGTTAGATGGACAAATTTATGGCAAGCCGGAAGGTGCAGCAGTCGCCGTGGCTCGCTGGCAGCAGATGCGAGGGAGGGTGGGTCGCCTCTACACTGGCCATGCTCTTTTCAACCTCGCGCAGCAGGCTCAAGTCTGCTGCCAAGTCACTGAGGTTTACTTTGCTGACATCAGCGATTCGCAGATTGAGGCATACGTCTCGACTCAGGAGCCACTGCACTGCGCCGGTAGCTTTGCTTTAGACGGCTATGGCGGACTCTTTATCGATAAGATTGTCGGTTGCCACAGTAATGTCATTGGCCTCAGCTTACCTTTGCTGCGGCAGATGCTGGCAGAATTTGGCTATGACGTCACTGACTTTTGGCATCGCTAGAGGCTTGTAAGCGCAAATCAACGATGTACAATCACCGGAGTCCCGATCTTTACGAGTTCGTATAGCTCCTCAACATCTTCGTTGTACATCCGTACGCAGCCGTGGGATGCGGCTTGGCCTACGGACCCACGGTTGGGGGTGCCATGAAAGCCGATCCAGTTCTTGTCATCTGTCCAGAAACCAATCCAGCGCTTTCCTAAAGGGTTAGCCGGGTCACCGCCGGGAATGACGCCGCCTTTGAAAGGGTTCTTCCAGGGAGGATTGCGGTACATCGTTTTGATCTCGTGCTCGCCAACGGGTGTACCCCAACCATCTTTACCAACAGCAACCGGATAGCTCTTGAAAGCCTTGCCGCTGCGAAAGATAGTGACCTGACGTTTTGTGAGGTTCAGTTTCAAAATTTGCGGTTCTTCGGTAGCAGGAAGAAAACTGCTCGACTCGGGCAGGCCTGGTAGCGGTGCAACAGCTAGGTCTTCAGAAGCCAAGGCTATCCTATGACTGACAAGTAGGCTTGCAATAATGGCACTGCCCACAAGAGGCATAAAACTGTAACGCATGTTGGAGACGAAAACGTTTTTACTATTGACTCATTATAAAGAGGACTTGTTTCATGAAGTCCGTATTCTTAGACACTATTCTAACCAATGTTTTATTCTGCACAAGGAAAACTTGCGTTGCGGAGTATTGGGGCTAAATCGTCTTGTCCCGATGCATATGCTATGTAGCCGTCGCCCTAGCACAGATATTCGCATGAATTTCTAAATTCACTAGAGATTTTGATGTGCAAAATAATGATGCCGGGCAGCAAGGCTCTAGTCGTTATTAAGTCGTCAAGAAAATTTAAGGCATTCGGGGTCTTGCGGTATTATGCGTGAGTTGGAAGGTGGGGCAAAATAGGGACAACTTTAAAGAACATGGCTATTTCAAATCTTTTTAAGCGCGTTTTGCTCGTTCCTATTTTGGTCAGTTCTAGGCTGCTGGTCTTGGGTCTTAGGTTGAGCAAGCGGGGTTCAGGAACTGCTCTGCCGGGCCTGATCGTAAGTCAGTACTTCCCCTTTGCATTTGAGGCACTGATTAGTCAAATTCCGAATGTCATCGTGATTACCGGAACGAATGGTAAGACGACGACGCAGACGATTCTCAATTCTCTGCTCGGTCAGTCCCCAGAGGTGAAGCTACTGCGAAACGGTGCTGGGGCAAACCTGCTGCAGGGTATTTTATCGGAGTTGATGCGGCAGGCTAATTTTTTAGGCAGCCTAGACTTTACCCATGCGGTTCTAGAGGTAGAGGAGGCTACACTACCTCGGATTGCGAAAGCGCTAAAGCCTAAAATTATTGCGGTGACAAATCTGTACCGCGATCAGCTTGATGCCTACGGTGAGATTGATATCACCGAAGCCTATATCCGGGACGGGATTGCTCAGAGCCCAAAAGCGATCGCGGTGGTTAACGGCGATGACCCGCGCACGTCTCGACTGGCTGATGGATTGGGAAATGAAACGCATTACGTATCACTGCCACCGGAATATACCGATTCTTTGCCCTATGAGGGAGAGACGCGGAATACAGATGCGATCGCAACCAACATTCTTCGCGCAAAAAACATCCGCATCAACGACGATCTGACGACCCGCTTTGATGTGGTGGGCACCGTCGGCAACCAGGACCTGCAGTATGACGATGCCCAAATTTCTTCACCGGGCTTCTTTCATGTCTATAACGCCTTAACCGCCATCACGATTGGTAAGCTGCTCAACATTGATGATCAAAAGCTGATGCAGGGGCTAAAAGCCTTTGAACCGGCCTTTGGTCGGGGTGAACTGCTGGTGAAAACCGACGGTAAAAAAAGCATCAACTACCGACTGCTGCTGATCAAAAATCCCGCTAGCTTTACGTTGAATTTGGACCTGTTGCGGAAGATTCCGCGCCTGCGTCTAATTCTCGCTATTAATGACAACACCGCTGATAGTAAAGATGTTTCTTGGCTTTGGGATAGCGAACTAGAGCTGCTCAACAAGGCCAATATTGACTGGGTGATCTGCACTGGCGTACGGGCCAAGGATATGCACCTGCGGCTCAAGTATGCCTTCACAGCATCTGATCACAACATCAGCACAGTGGAAAGTATTCAGTCTGCGATCGCTCAGTCCTTTGAGAAGGCTGGCGATGGCGATACCGTTTGCGTCATGCCAACCTACACCTCCATGCTGGAGTTTCGTAAGCTGATGGGATTAATGCTGAATTAACTTATCCTAGACACAATCTTCGGTGTACGGATGCGGGAATATACAACAGTTTTACCCTTGCCTTCCTAGCCCCCCAATTTTGGAGGGAGATAAGCAGGAGATAAGCAAAGGATTCAATTTTGCCCTTATCAATCTGGAAGGCAAGAAGCAATCTTTCACTGATTAATGCAGATTCATCAAGCTATGACCTTATCCTTGACCCTGACCCATCTTTATCCTGACAACCTCAATCTCTACGGAGATCTGGGCAATGTCGTGACGCTACAACGACGCTGTGAATGGCTTGGTATTGCCTGTCACCTCAATGCTTTGAACCTCGGAGATTCTGCAGTATCAGGTCAAACTGATATCTACTTTATGGGGGGCGGACAGGATAACGATCAGCTCGCCGTGGTTGATGACTTTCATCAGCTCAAGCAAGAGACTATTCGGGCTGATACCGAGGCAGAAACGGTCTTTTTGGGCGTTTGTGGTGGCTATCAGCTCATGGGCAATACCTTTTTAATGGGAGATAACCAAGAGACTAAGGGACTCGGAATTATCAATGTTAAAACCCAGGCTCCGAGTAAAGATGTGAAGGGCCGCTGTATTGGCAATTTAGTCGTGGAGCTACCGTCCGAGACCTATACAGAGATTCAGACCATCTACGAGCAGCCAAAGGAAATCCCGCAGACGCTGGTGGGGTTTGAGAATCATTCAGGCCAAACCTATCTTGGGGAGAATGTCGCGCCTTTAGCAAGCACCCGCGCCGGATTTGGTAACAACCATGAGGCACAGTATGAAGGCGCACGGTATAAGAATGTCTTTGGCAGCTACATGCACGGATCAATGCTGCCCAAGAATCCTCATTTCGCTGACTACATGATTTGGCTAGCGCTGACCCGTAAATACAGGGATCAAAATATTAAGCTGAAAGCACTGCCAGATACTGAGGAGATTGCGGCTCACCAGTATATTGTGCATCGCTACGGCAAAGCGTAATAAGCTTTCAGGATATTTTGCATATAGAGATATGGCTGATTTAATTTTGTTTTGGCACCGTCGCGATCTGCGGATTGCCGACAATGTGGGGCTAGCGGCGGCTCGGGAATACTCGGCCAAGCTGGTGGGTGTGTTCTGCCTAGATCCCAACATTTTGGACGGAGATGATGTAGCCCCAGCTCGGGTTACTTATATGATCGGTTGCCTGCAGTCTCTGCAGCAGCGCTACCAAAAAGCTGGGAGCCAGCTTTTGATTTTGCATCAAGATCCAGCAGAGGGTTTACCTCGATTAGCGAAGGCATTAGATGCGAAGGCGGTGTTCTGGAATCGAGATGTAGAGCCCTATGGAGTAAGTCGCGATCGCAACCTCCAGGCCACCCTCATTGACCAAGGCATCAAAGTCGAGACCTTCTGGGATCAGCTCCTGCACACGCCGGAAGAAATCTTCACCGGCTCAGGTGGCCCCTACAAGGTCTACGGCCCCTTCTGGCGCAATTGGATTCAACACGATAAGGCAACGCCTGCCGCTCTTGTAGAAAATCTTCGGGGGCTGACCGATACAGAAATCGCTGCTACAGAAGCCATAAAGCTCCCCACCGCATCTGAACTGGGCTTGGCCTGGGACCGTCCTCTTTTCGTGGAGCCAGGAGAAGATGCAGCCCAGAACTTGCTCGATCAGTTCTGCCACAGCACAATCGAAGGCTATGACCAGCAGCGGAACTTCCCGGCCACGGTCGGCACCTCTTCACTGAGCGCCCCCCTTAAATTTGGCGTCATTGGCATCAGGACCGTATGGGCAGCGACGGAAACTGCATTAGAACATTGCCGGAGCGAAGAAGGCCGAAAAGGCATCCAGACTTGGCGGCAGGAGCTGGCTTGGCGTGAATTCTATCAGCATGCACTCTTCCATTTCCCGGAGTTGGCGGAGCAGGCCTATCGACCGCTGTGGCAAACCTTCCCTTGGCATAACGATGAGGAGCATTTTCAGGCTTGGTGTGAAGGCAAAACGGGCTATCCGATTGTGGATGCAGCAATGCGACAGCTCAATGAAACAGGCTGGATGCACAATCGCTGCCGCATGATTGTGGCGAGTTTTTTGGTCAAAGATCTGGTGATCAACTGGCAGTGGGGCGAAAAGTACTTCATGCAGACGCTGATTGATGGCGATTTGGCGGCGAATAATGGCGGCTGGCAGTGGAGCGCCTCTAGCGGTATGGATCCGAAACCACTGCGGATTTTCAATCCCGCCAGTCAGGCCCAGAAATTCGACCCAGAAGCGGAGTACATTCGTCAGTGGGTACCCGAGGTTCGGACGGTAGAGACGAAGCAGCTGGTCACGGGAAAAGTCTCGGCGGCTGAGCTAGAACGCTGTGGCTACCCTGCTCCCATCGTGGAGCATAAACAGCAGCAGCGTCTTTTTAAAGAAATCTACCGAGAGCAAAAAGAGCAGCTTCCACAATCGTAAGCGTCACGATCATTCCTTTCAGATCTACAAGAAACGCCCATTAGGGTAGGGACTTCAGCGAAAGAATAAGGGTGTCGCTGAGGCGCATGGTCGTCTGAGAAGCTTGCCAAGCCGTAACGAGATGAAGGTAGTCCGGCAGTAATGCCTCAATCCCTGCTGTTTGCCAGCGCTGATAGCCGTTCTCTAAGCCCTGCAACATCAGAGCAGCCAGTTGCTCAAGGCATGTAATCTGAGCGCAATCCTGCAGCACTGAGGTAAGAGTGATGCCTGTTTCGGGCACAGGGTTCGTCCAGTTGAGGCCAATCCCGAGGATGGCTGCTGTAATCTGATTCTTCTGAACAGTGGTTTCAGTCAGAATTCCGCCCAGTTTTTTGCCGTGGAGGAGCAGATCATTGGGCCACTTTAAAGTGACGGGAATATCTAGATTCCTTAGCGCTGAAGCAACGCCCCAAGCACTGCACACGGTGAGCTGTGGCGTTTGATCCGCAGAAAGTGGCGCAATCGCATCAGGGACAGCCGTTCTCGGTACGGCGTTAGACTGCCGATTGAGCAGTGCTACGGATAAATACAGTCCCCCCGGCGGTGAAGACCAAGAACGGCCCCATTGCCCTCGTCCCGCCTGTTGCTGAGCAGCAATCACTGCCGTACCCGGTGCTGCACCTTGGCGCACCAGTTCCCAGAGCTGTGTGCTGGTAGAAGGTAAGGTCTCAAACCAGTGGAGCGGACGGCCAAAGGTTTGAGTGCGGAGGTTGTTCTGAAATAAAGACTGATCGAAGGTCACGGGGACTGTACAAAAACAATGGGCCGCTGAGGCTTTTTCGGCCATCACCGCCTAGGGCAAGCTAGCATGGATAGGATTTTTTGTTGGGCTATCGATAAGATGCACGATTGGCACTGGCAGACCTGGGAAGGTTGCCAATATTTGACCTGTACCCTGTTAGAGGCTTGGCCCCACGGTTTTTTTACGCGTCAGTTTCAGCAGCAGACTCTAGATGAGCTAGCGACGATCATGACTCCTGAGGCGCAAACCTATCGTGTTAAGCAGGTGCATGGGAATCGCATTCTTGGTTCCCAAGACATTAGGCAGTATCGTCAATTGCCCAAAGACCCAGAACGGCTAGCTTTCCCAGAAGCCGATGGATTAGTGAGTGATGATCACAATCAGGCGATGTGGGTCTGTACAGCGGACTGTACGCCAGTCTTGATGGCAGATGCGAAGACAGGACAGGTGGCTGCGGTACATGCAGGCTGGCGAGGTACAGCAGCAAAGATTGTGCCGGTTGCGATCGCAAGTCTCCAAAAGCAAGGCAGTCGCATCGCAGATCTACGGGTGGCCATGGGACCCGCGATCGCCGGTCAGGTCTATCAGGTCTCAACAGAGGTCGCGGTAGAGGTCGGTGCTTCCGTGGTTGATCCAGATGCGATGCAAGCGCAAGCAGATGTTTCTGAACGCTTGCAGCATTTGCCAGAGCCGCCGGTTTTGAAAGACGAAAAACCCGGGCACATGCGGCTCGATGTGCGCCGGGTAAATGCGATGCAGCTTGAGCAGTTGGGGCTGAGTGGAGAACAGGTTGCGATCTCACCCCACTGCACCTATCAAGACCCCGAGCGGTTCTTCTCCTATCGGCGCGACAACAAAAAACAAGTTCAATGGTCAGGGATTGTTAGCCGTACACCTCAATAAACCCCGATGGATTGCACACAGAGCTTAAATTCTCCCGGCTGAAAACTGGGGTTGAGAGCGCCGTCATACTCGAACTTGCTCAGCATCAACTGCAGAGAGCGAACCTGTCCTTGATTGATCGGGGAGGCATCTGGGACAGTCTTCGCCCGGAAAACCGCCGTCATCTCAGTAAAGGGAATCTGAACCGTCTGCCACTGGTCCGCTTCTGTATCAAAAGAGTAGGCATAGGCAACACTATCCCAGCTATCTTCGTCTCGCATTAAAAACTTGTAGCGCTGGCCGTCCCCCCTCACCTGCAATTCAATGCCGCTGTGGTTATTCAAATCGAGAGGTGGCTCAAAGTTGCGCGTTCGCACGGAAGCAAATCCACCGGAATTAGCAGTGGTGACAATGCCAGAAAAGAGTGCAGCGCCGTCTTTGGCCTGAAACGAGCTAGAGCTAGCCCCGCCCATCACCACATCGTCTAGGACACCCCAAGTCTGGTCGAGATCGGCGATAGACTGACGGAAATCGAAAATCATCCCAGCTTGGAGCTGAGGCGGGGCCGGAGGCGTAAAGGCAGGCAGCATTTTTTGGAACCAACTAATGACGGGCAGGGCTTCAAAATAAGTCAAGGTCTGCATAAACCGACCGACGTTCCACGGTTGACGAGCTTGTTCAGACATCGAGAGACCTACAATCAGGTGAGTATCTTCTATTTTAGAGATCAAAAGAAACGTGAGTCATCCGCTCCAAGATATAAATACAAAAATTGCCGCAGAACTGCAGACACAGCTTGAGGAATCCCACCTATTTACGCCATTCCTGGGTCTTAGCGTCACGATTTGGGACGAAAAGCTGGGTAGCTGGAATGGAACATGTGGCAATCGCAACCTGCACACAAGAGCACCTCTGCATCCAGACGAGCTGTTTTACATCTACAGCATTACCAAAACCTTTACCGCAGTCGCTGTTCTTAAACTCTTGGCTCAGGCCCAACTCACGCTCGATACGCCTGTCGCTGAGCTGCTAGCAGAGCTGCCGAAAACCATTACGTTTCGGCATTTACTCAACCACACCTCGGGTTTACCCAACTACACGGAGCAACCTGATTATGAACCCAGCGTGGCCGCTCAACCTCATCAGCCTTGGCCTGAAGCAACAATCTGGGAACTGATTCGGGAACAGCCCTTAGATTTTCAACCCGGTTGTGGCTGGCACTACTCCAATACAGGATATTTTGTTCTCAAAAAAGTTGTTGAGCACCTCTCCGGTCGATCTTTTGCCCAGGCGCTGACTGATCTGATTATCGCTCCCCTAGAACTCCGTCACACAAAAGTTGCCACAGCCTTATCCCTTGAGCCACTGATTCCTGGCTACAGCCGCGAACTGAATTTAGACGGCAGAATGCAAGATGTGAGTCACCAATATCATCCCGGCTGGTGTTTCACAGGATTGGTGGCTGCTTCAACAGCAGATGTCGTGAAGTTTTACCGTGAATTGCTGCTGGGTGACCTCCTGGCGGCAGCGCAGGTTGAACAGCTTTCTACAGCCATTTCAACCGGTACTAAAGACCCACGATATGGGCATCCAGCCTATGGGCTAGGCGTCATGATTGACACCCAATCCCGGTACGGAACGCTGATTGGCCACGCAGGAGATGGTCCCGGATACACCCCTTGGATCATGCACCTGCCTGATTTTGATGGACGCCCCCTAACGCTGGCAATTTTCGGAAACACCGGGCACGTAGGCATTCCGCTGCGACTCAGTCACGATTTACTGCTGTGTCTTAAGTCGCGCTCCCCTGGATCTCGGTAGCCTGCTGTAGTGCTGGCCGTAACGCTGGCGCACAGGCGAGGATAGAGTTGCCCTTGTTGATACCATCCTGCGCCAGAAAATCACTGGTCCATCCTCCAGCCTCTTGCACCAATAACTGACCAGCAAGAACGTCCCAAGGATTAAGATGAGGGTTCCAGTAGCTATCTAAACGACCGTCTGCAACATGGGCCAGCGCTAAGGCCGCAGAGCCAAGGTGACGGATGACGCTCTGTTGTAACACAAGCTGCTGAACTGCTTTGAGACCTAGCTCCATTGACGTTCGGAGACCAATATCAAGGCCAATCATCGCACTAGATAATTCTTGACAATGGGTCACTTCCATCGGCTGGTCGTTGCGGGTGGCCCCTTTCCCATAGAAAGCCGCAAAAAGCTCGTCGCGGCTCGGATCATAGATCACGCCGATTTTGATCTCTTGATTGACGACGTAGGCGATGGAAACACAGAAGTAGGGTATACCGCGTACAAAGTTAGATGTTCCGTCAATGGGGTCGATGACCCAAACCTGATCGTCACAGCGCTCTCCGCCACTTTCTTCGGCTAGAAACTGATCGGTCGGGAAGCAGTGAGACAGACGAGAGATGATGAGGTTCTCGACCTCACGGTCTGCAACCGTCACAGGATTTTGAATCCCTTTACTCTCTACCGTGATACTTTCTAGGTTTTGAAAGTAGCGGTAGGCGAGCTGTCCAGCGGAGCGAGCAACGGCACAGGCCGTCCAGTATCGAGCGGTCAAAGTATCAGACATATGTTTCAGCGAAAAGGGAAGTGCGAAAACTAGCACCTATTCATATTAGGGATTTGCTGGTTACAGTGGATGCTTTCTTTGCTACAGGGGTATTAAGTCCCGACCAGCCCCTTTGCCTACATAAAGAGGGATAAACGCTGTTTTTTTCCGATCACCTAGAGCCGCCAAAGAGAAAATTTCATGCCCCCCTCGCTTTGTGCGCAGTCACGAAAAACAGAGTGACGTCATTCCAATAGCCGTCTTCAGTGGAGACTTTCTTGATCTCTGCCAGATACTCTAATCTGCACTGATTGAGCTGTTCTTCCGACCACTGTGCATCCTGAAGGCCAAAGGCGCTTCTGGCGTTGCCAGCCCATACAGCCGATGCATCTTGTAAATAGGAGCCAAATTGCTCAGGTACCATTTCAGTGCCTTCAAATCCAGCTGCTTCAAGAATTTGGCGACACTTTTCGGGTGTCCCAAGCAACGCATTGGGGTTTGGAATCGTAATGCCGTACTTTTTCACAACTGAGCGGAACACAACAGATGCAGAGGGAGACGTTTCAGCTAAACAGGAAAAGACAACCCTTCCCTCTGAGCGCAGCGCACTGTGCCATTGCTCCAAAACCGCTGGAATATCGGTGAAATAGACAATCGCAGATGAGCAAAGAACAATGTCATATTGACGCTCCTGAAGTTCCTGGTTGTCTGCATCGACGTTCTCGAACACGATGTTTTTCAGCCCCAGGGCCTCGGCTTGTGCCCGGGCCTGCTGTAACATCCCCGCAGAAAAGTCAGTTCCCAAAACATGGCCCGTCAAACCGACTACCCGCGCTGCAGCAATTGCGGCTAAACCTGTCCCGGTTGCGACATCTAGCACCCTCTGGCCAGCCTGTAGTTTTGCCAGCTCGACTAATCGTGCAGCCGCCTTTCGATGGAACTCACTCTCGTAATTCGATCGGCTATTAAAGTCGTTGCGGATTTGCTGCTTGTAACGATTGAGAGAGAACTTAGTCATGCTCATTTATTGACTCAAGATCTTGCATCTTGCCTTTCAGCAGACCACCTCTGTTGAAAGGCGAGGATCCCACTTTAGCTAAAGTATTGCACGGCCCTCACCCTAAATCCCTCTCCCAATTCTGGGCGAGGGACTTTGAGTGCTTTTATCTTGCCTTCCTTCTCCCGAGATTGCGAGAAGGGGCTGTGGGGGATGAGGGCCAAGGGCAAAAGTGTGTGATCCCTACGGAAAGAGAGTGAGATAGGATGAACGGCCTTATTCGACAGTCGTGACACCCAACGAATGAGCATCGGCTTTCTATTGAAACTTGAAAAATAGATAAGAGCGATCGTTTCTTGTAAAAGATGTTCCCCTTTGCTGCGGCCTTTGGACAGAATAGGAAAAAGGTACTAAGCCTGGGTTCTAGTCTTCTAGTTCTCAAGTTTCATTTATTACTATTTTGGAAACTTGATTCACTTGAGAATGTCTTTATAAATATCAACATTTCAAGGTGAGATACATTATGTCAACGCTACGTAAATGGCAGAAAAAAGTTTCCTTAATACTTGGCTTAGGAATCACGTCTACTGCGGCTATTCCTTTGCTTTCTGTACCTGCATCGGCGCAGGCTGGCTTGTCAGACATTCAAGGCCACTGGGCACAGAGTTGTATTCAGTCTCTTGCTCAGCAGGGCATCATCAATGGCTATCCTGACAGGAGCTTTCGTCCCAACGCCCCGGTCAGTCGAGCTGAGTATGCCACCTTAGTTGGCAATGCTTTCCCGAACGCCCCTCGCAACCAGAGTGTTAGAAGTTTTAGAGATGTGTCGTCAAATTTCTGGGCCTACAATGCCATCCGTACTGCAACTCAAACAGGCTTTCTGACGGGGTATCCTGACGGTCGTTTTCAAGCGAGCCAAAACATTCCCCGCGCTCAAGTTTTAGTATCATTAGGGAATGGTTTAGACTATGCTCCTAACGGCTCCGTTAATGCCATTTTAGATCGAAACTTTAGTGATGCCGGCTCTATACCTAGCTATGCTCGACGCACGATTGCAGCAGCAGCAGAGAATCAACTAGTGGTGAATTATCCTAATGTTCGATATTTAAATCCGAACCAAACCGCAACCCGTGCTGATGTAGCGGCATTCCTTTGCCAAGCGCTCAAGTCACCACAGCAGGCTTCTCTACTATCGTCTCAATATATTGCGGGTGATTTTGATGCCTCTGCACTAACGGCGGGGACGACTGTACCTGTGACCTACGCAGAGGCCGATCGCGTGATCGTGTCGCCGAAGGAAACGGCGGCGCTAACGCTAACGGTGAATGCTAATATTCGCGATCGCAACAATAACATCGTTATTCCTAGAGGCAGCGAAATCATCGGTGAACTCCAGCCCCGCGACGGTGGCTCTCAGTTTGTGGCCTCCACTGTGGTTATCGACGGCCAAGACTACCCGATTCAAGCTTTCTCCAACGTGATTACCCGCACCCGCAGCATTAACGATCCAAGTCTGGTCTCGCTAGCTCGCAACTCGGTGATTGGCGCGGCTGCCGCTGCTGGAATCTCGGGGCTAGTGGGGAATCGGACGATTACGGCTGAAAAAGTGATTCCAGGCGCAGCAGTGGGGGCTGCGATTGAAACCAATCGAGGTCGGGCCGTCAATGCAATTGCTAGAGATACCGTCATCGGTGCAGCTTTAGCTGCGGGTCTTTCGGGCCTGATTGGCGATCGCACCATCACTGCAGAGAAGGTCCTCTCTGGCGCTGCTTCTGGCGCTGCCATCGGCGGAGTCATTGATCCGAATGTCAAGCGCGTTGTTGTGATTGAGCCTGATGCTGACCTGACGCTGGAACTCAGTCAGTCTTTACAGTTGGCGCAGCGATAGTCCACTCCAAGACGAATCGCTAGCATTCTGGGAGCGTGACTAAAAAGGTGCTCCCGTTCTGACTCTCTTTGTTGTCAATTGCAGGGCTGAAGACTTCAATTCGGCCCTGCATTTCTTGGATCAGGGTGGATGCGATCGCAAGTCCCAACCCCGTCCCCGGAATCTCAGTTTCAGCCTGCACCCCTCGGTAGTGACGCTCAAACACATGGGCTAAATCTTCAGGCGGAATGCCGGGGCCATTATCGCTAACGGCAATCACCTGACTCGCATCTGAAATCGATCGACGGACCTTAATACGGACCTCTCCTCCAGCAGGCGTGTACTTGAAAGCATTATCTATCAAATTACCCAACACCTCTCGTAAGGCAGAGGCATCAGCCCGTACCGGCGGTAAATCTTCCGGGATATGCACGCTCAGATGCAGCTGTTTCTCATCCATCACCCCCAACTCTGCATTGATTAAGGGAGATAAAATATCGGCCACCCAGCAGGGCTGTAGCAATTCTGCTGAAAGCGCATTCTGTTCGGCTAGCTCTGGAGCAGGCATCAACGCTGGAAGCTGGCCTTGCCCATCCTGAGGCTCTAAAGCCGCCTCACCAATATCAACGGCTCCGTCAAACTGCTGCAGTAGTTCTTCTAAGCGCTCACTCTGCTGAACAATACTTTCCGCGAGGGGGCGGTTCTGCTCGTCACCCGAAAAGCGTTTGGTAAGGAGCTTGCCCAGCGTTCTAAGTGCCGTTAGCGGGCTGCGGAATTGGTGCATCAGATCAGAAAGCGTTTGCTTCTGGTCGGCTTGCAAAAGTCGCTGCCGATAGCTAGCGTTTGCTAGCCATTGCGATCGTTGATCCATGACGCAAGCCAGCGCCAGGGTTTCAGCGACCTGCTGAATTTGTGACTGTTCACTGTCACTCCACTGCTGTTGCTCTCTAGCAACGACGAGTAACCCCAAAACAACCTCATCCTGAATCAAAGGCAAAACGAGCTGTTCGGGATCAGCAGCTTCATTACCCATCGGCACCAATGCCGGGACATCGGCATTGAGTAGCGAGTTTTGATCAAAGGTCGTAAACGGAGTGGGTAGACCATCCGTCGCATTATCCGGCTCAGACTCTGGCAGCAGGGGCTTCACCGAAGGCCAGGGTTCTGTCTCTTCGGGGTAGACAACCACAGGCACTAAGCTGGTTTGTTCTGCAGCAGAGAGTCCTTCTGTTAAATAAACGGCACTCATAGACGCCCCTACACCCTGAATTAACAGAGAGACCTGTGATCGGCATAGCGTCACAAATTCAGTGCTGGCGGGCATTAACATCGAAGTGCTTGGGTCAGAGCATGTAGTCCTACCCCAACACTCTAAACGATGCAGATAGACTGTGGATATCTTTTGGAAATCAGGCACGGTATACCTTTTCTTCTTTGCTGCCCCGCAATACAGCAGCTCGTTTCATAAATAGGCTATGTTCGTGGACGAAATGTTAGAGTCTCAAAACCCTTACAAAGTGGATGATGCTTAGTTGAGGCCATCACTCTTTAATGCTGAGCGCAACTTGTGAACCCGTACAGGAGTCAAGGAGAAACGGGGCAATGTCGAGGAGAAACCAGGGAACACCATGATTGGTCAAATTTTAGATGGACGCTATCAAGTGGTTCGCAACCTGGGGGAAGGTGGATTTAGCAAAACTTTTCTCGCAGAAGATACGCGCCGTCCAGGCCGTCCAATCTGCGTGGCCAAACATCTACAGCCCGCGAGGACCGACCCCAACTTTTTGACCGTGGCTCGACGCCTCTTTCACAGTGAAGCTGAGGCCCTAGAAAAACTAGGTCACTACGATCAGATTCCTCGTTTACTGGCCTTCTTTGAGCAGGAGCAGGAATTCTATTTGATCCAAGAGTTTGTCCCCGGTGCTTCTCTAGATCAGGCCCTAATAGCCGGACAGCCTTGGCCGGAAGCGCAGGTCAGAGTTCTCTTGCAAGAACTGCTACAGACGTTGGCGTTTATTCATCAGCAGGGCGTCATCCACCGCGACATCAAGCCGGAGAACATTATTCGTCGTCAGTCAGATGACAAATATATTCTGGTGGACTTTGGTTCTGTAAAGCAGGTCAGCAGCCAAACCCTGCTGCAAAACGATCAGATGACGGGGACCGTGATTGTGGGTACACCTGGCTATATGTCAGGGGAGCAGGGACAAGGGAAACCGCGACCCAGCAGTGATATCTATGCGCTCGGAATCGTTGCGATTCAGGCATTGACGGGTACCCATCCCTCTAAGTTTCAGGAGGATGAATTTGGTGAGCTGATATGGCAAAGTCAGGCCAATGTTGGCCCCCAACTGGCCACTATTTTGACGAAGATGGTGCGTTATTACTTCAAGGTGCGCTACCAAAGCGCGGAAGAGGTACTGCAGGCGCTGAAGGGGGCACAGACGGTTGGAGCAACTTCTGTTCAAAGAACACAAAGCCGACGGCCTGAGCGGCCACCTGTTTCCTATACACCCATCGATAGAACGGAGGTTGTAATTCCACGGCGGGAGGTGATCGCGCCGAGACCTAGCCAATCATTTCCGGTGGGAGGTGCGATCGCAACTTTTGCCCTAGTCGGTGTCATGCTGGGAGCCGGAGCCGTGATTTTCAACCCCGAACTCATCACAGAGCTGCCTTTCTTTGAATCACTCACGGCCACCGATGACGGTCCCGCCCTCCTTGCGGCAGCCCAAACCACCGCTGATACCTCTGGCGATTTGGGTGCCGCGATTGATCAACTACAGCAGATTCCCACCGACAGCGCTGCCTATAATCAAGCCCAGGCGCTGCTGCCCCAGTGGCAGGATCAGTGGCAGCAGCAGCAGGCAGACTTTCAACAGGCAGAAGCTGCTGCCCGGTCTCGCCGCTGGTATCAGGTGAGGACGCAGCTCTCAAAGCTGCCGCAGAACCCGCACTGGGACCAGCAGAGCAGCCGCCTTGCGCGTCAGGCACGTCAGGGCATCGCTGAAATAGAAAGAATTCAGGCGCGACCCAAACCAACACCCTCTGTCGCCCCAGAGCCTTCACCCGAGCCAACACCAGAACCGACTCCCAGCGAGTCACTAGAAGACTCAACCAATCCAGAGAATCCAGACGACCCTACAGACGGAATCTCTGGACCAACGCCAACCATTTCTCCTACTTTTCCGCAATTGCCAGTTGAGATTCCGGTCCCTGCTCCTAAGTTAGGAAGGCCTTCTCCAGCAGCCCCCTCTCCGGCCCCCCCGACAACACCACGTCCTGAGCAGGTAGGAAACTAACGACCGAATCGAAGCTGCTCTAATCGCTGCTTTGCCTCCGGGTCTAACCCATGCGCTAGTAAACGCCCCGGCTGTTGTTTTGCGTTACGTTGGCTCGCCTGGATCGATCGGGTAGTGGCCTCAAGATCAGCCACAAGCTGCTGCGCCGACATCCACTCTGCACCGTAGCCCATCACCGTTAGCTTTTGGGCGCTGTCTGAGGTCGCCACTCTAATCCGTTCTGCTCCTCGTCGAGCTTGGGCGCAATACAGCTCGATATGAGTATCCGCCGTCCGTCCGCTCTCGGTGTAAAAAACATGCAGCAGATTTGTGATCATTTCGGTACTGCCCTGTCCGGCTCGGAACTGGGCATCAAAAATCAGATGGGTTTGGTACCCGCGAAAGGCGCTGTAATTGCTTAAAGCTTCTGAAAGTCGGTCCCTGGCAGCTTCTAGATTGTTGCGTTCGCGCATTTTCTGCAATTTTGGCCAAGCACCAATAATGTTGTACCCATCAACGAGTAGCGTTGTCAGTGTGGGAAGGCGGGCCATAGGAGCAGGGAGGACTGTTACATTATTTAATAATGACTTTATTTTGTGATTTGGGCAACAGGATGAGTGCTGAAGTCGCCCCCATTGACATTGTTATTCTCACGAATGGTCCAGGCGAGTTAATGACCTGGGTGCGTCCTGTTGTAAAGGCCCTACGCGATCGGCTCGGCTCTGATTCTGCACAGGTGCGGCTGTCGATTGTGCTGGCCCCCTGCGTTCATGCCAGTGGCGGGGAAGTTGCGATCGCATCCACCTTCCCTGAAATCGATCGCGTCCAAGGCCCGGAGCATTTTTGGCCCTTTCTACTGCGCGGGAAAACCGCTGAATCCTGGGACTGGCGATCAAATGGTGTGGTGCTGTTCCTCGGCGGCGATCAGTTTTTCTCAGTGATGATCGGTAAACGGCTGGGCTACCGAATTGTCACCTATGCCGAATGGTCCGCCCGTTGGCTCCCCTGGATCGATCGCTGTGGTGTCGTCAGTGAGCAGATCAAAATCCCTGCTCAGCATCAGCACAAATGCCGCGTTGTCGGAGACCTGATTGCAGAAGCGCAAAGTATCGACACGGATCAAGAGAAGATTCATCACGCTCTAGGATTTCCATCGGAAAGTCTGCTCATTGGTTTGCTTCCCGGATCTAAGCCCGCCAAGCTAACGCTGGGAGTCCCGTTTTGCGTTGCGATCGCAGAAGCACTGCAGCACCAGCTTCCCCAGACCCAGTTTGTGATTCCAGTCGCGCCGACCCTTGACCTGCAAGATCTCGCTCAGTATGCAGACCCTCAGCGCAACGCCGTGCTGACAGACGTGGAGGGCAAGGCTGCCCAACTGATAGAGTCCGAAACAAGCCTCCCCTATTTACTAAGCTCCGGTGGCACCCGCATTGCCCTGTGGACAGCTTCTCCTGCCTACGATTTACTGTCTCTGTGTCAGCTTTGCGTAACCACCGTAGGGGCCAACACAGCCGAGCTAGCCTCATTAGCCGTGCCGATGGTCGTGCTGCTCCCTACCCAAAAGCTAGAGGTAATGAGAGCCTGGGACGGCGTGCCGGGGCTATTAGCAAACCTGCCCGGTGTGGGAACCGCCTTTGCCAAGCTGATTAACGGATGGATTCTTAAGCGAGGATTGGGACTGCGAGCATGGCCGAACATTTGGGCCGACCGAGAAATTGTGCCAGAGCTAGTGGGCCATCTGCATCCTTCTGAAGTCGCTCAGCAAATTGCCGATCTCTTACTTTCACCCACCGCGCTACCGCAAATGCGCCATGACCTGCAGCAAGTTCGGGGACAGACAGGGGCTGCGAGTAAGGTTGCAACCCTAGTTCAAGAGGCGCTAGCGCTTGATACTAAGCCGAGAAATGGAACCGCTCTAGGTCAAAGACAGAGCTAAAACTAATACCGCTAAAAGGAGCAGATATCCTACAAGCACAAGGCCAAACACTACACCGACAACAGATTTAGGTTCTTGCACCGGGGCATCGGTGGGCTGCAGCAACCGACGAATCAAGTAACGAAATTTGCCATAGTACAGAAATCCCCAGATTGGCGTTTCCTTCAGGTAAAAGACCTTGCTCGAAGACTGTTCGAGAGCTGCCGGGAGATAGAACCAAGCAAAGCGAATCTTCGGCTTTCGCTTACAGAGTGACTGCGCTTCAAAATCAACGCGTTCGGCAATGTAAATGGTGATCACAGCCACTCCAGCCTGAAAACCTCGCGGCAGCAGTGACGGATTGAGCTGCTTGGCGTTGGCCTGTAGCTGCTCACGGTCTGCTTCCATCATGTCCACTGAAAGGTGTTGGACTTTCCGCACGAACACCACGTAGGTCATTTTGGTGAGCAGGCAGTCAGGGTACCATTTCTGGCGCAGGGCGATCAGCGTCTCTGGCTCATCTTTAACAATCTCGAAGTTAAAGCGTTCTAGCTCACTGCGCTGTGCGTCTAACATGCTTGCCCCCCTAGTTTCAGCCAGACGGATCTTATCAGCTACTTGCGAATTTCTCCATCGCGGCGGCCCAGATCGTAGACGCCACAGCCCATCAGGGCAATCAGGCCCAAACTAATGCTCCAGCTTTGGCTGCCGAAGCCCTTAATACAGGCATAATTACAAAAAATGCCCAGAATCAAGAATGGGAAAATACTGAAAATTGAGGCCCAGAAGTCGTTCTGCGACTCTCGACCTTTGCGGGTTTGTTCGTATTCTTCGACAGATAAATATAAAAAGCGCTCGGCAAAGTTAAACCAACGACTGATCTGCACCGAAATCCAGTCGCTGACGGGTGAAAAACCAACGTAGAGCGCTGCAGCCCAAAGACTAGTGGTTGCGATCGCAACCGGATCAACCTCAAATTGAAAAGGGAAGAACTGTGTCAGCATACGTCAGCCATCATCTCAGCGACCCCAAACCGTTGTTGGGCGTCAGGTCATTATAAACGATGCCACTTTTCTCAACGCGACCCATCGATGCGAAAAAAATCAGATTCCGTGTCACATCGAATATTCTTTCAGGGAATCATAGATCAAAGCCGCTATCTCACACTCATCCTCTCAGCATGAAAAACTGTCCTGCCTGCCAAAGCGTCACCCTCGAATCGACAAACTTAGAAGCTCACTTATCCGCTTCGCAATGCTCAAGCTGCGACGGTCACTGGGTTGCCGCAGATGACTATCATGCCTGGCTAGAGAACGGC
This sequence comes from Acaryochloris thomasi RCC1774, assembly GCF_003231495.1. Lineage (NCBI taxonomy): Bacteria > Bacillati > Cyanobacteriota > Cyanophyceae > Acaryochloridales > Acaryochloridaceae > Acaryochloris > Acaryochloris thomasi. Next base: position 92,504 of record NZ_PQWO01000011.1, on the reverse strand, counting down.
CCCCAGGCAGCAGCTGCAACGGCAGCAGTAGCCGTAGAAGACAGCACCCACGCTGTTTTTTGTCCCCACTGCAGCCAGCTTATGCGCAAAACAAATGTCGGCCACGACCTCAATTTTTATCTAGATCAGTGTCCCTGCTGTCATGGCGTTTGGTTTGACCAGCACGAATGGGACAACTTAAAAAGCAAAGATCTGCATACACAAGTTCATCAAATGTCTTCCGCAGCTTGGCAGCAAAAAGCACGACAGTACAGTCTTCGCAGCACCGTCCGGCAAGTCTACGCCAGCAAATTCAGTTCCACGGATTACTCAGAAGCTGAACGGATCAAGAATTGGCTAGAGCGGCACCCTCAAAAGCAAGATCTTCTATCCTTTTTTGCCGCCCCTGCATAGCCTGCAAATTTTGGTTGCCATATCAAGTCACTGGCATCTGTTGCTGCAGGATTTCAATCAGCTGATCTATCGTCGACAGCTCATTAAGGGCATCCGCCGTCAGCACCGTCTCCATCTGTCGGTTTTGCTCTAGCAAAATAACCGGATAGGACTTAAGAGGCGAGTAACGTTCTTCAAATTCATCTCGATGCAAGAACGTTAACGGCACCGGACTAGACTCTCTAAAGGTTTTCCAAGCCGTTCTTTCACTCAATACTCCGTGCGTCAGCATGCACAAACTGCAGCTATAGGTTTCTGGCGAGACAACCTTGTGAGCAATATCAAACAGAGTATTTAAGCCACCAGAATCGGCGTTATAAACAAAAATCAACTGGGCCACAGGTCTACTTCTATCGCGGTGCACGTACAGAAAGTCAGGGTCACTCTAGAATCTAGAAGCATCACGAACAAACTTACCTGCCTCTACTTTTTAGGGCGTTGAAACTTAGAAGCAGACGTAAAGTACTCAGCCGGTGAATCCTTCAGCGCCTTGAGCATAAATCGTCGCCAGACGGGTGCAGCAAAGCCGCCGCCCGTGGCGCTGCCCCCCATTTGAGAATAATCATCATTGCCGATCCAGACTGCCGCCGACAATTGAGGCACATATCCGACAAACCACACATCTCTCTCAGAAGAAGTGGTCCCTGTCTTACCCGCAGCCTGCCGTCCAATCGACGCATTCTTACCGGTACCGCCGTTAATAACCCCCGTCAGCGTACTGTTAAGCGAAGCAGCAGCCCAAGGATCAAGGACCAATTGAGGATCAGGCGTGTTGTCCAACAGCAGACGGCCACTACTATCGGTCACCTGTACAATCGCGGTGGTTTCTGATTGCCAACCATTATTGGCAAAAGTTGCATAGGCCGACGCCATCTCCAACGGCGTTAGATCCACCGACCCCAAAGGCAGTGAGATCACCGGAGGGATAGGGCTCTTAATCCCCAGCACCCGACAAACATCAATCACATTTTCAATCCCAACTTTCTGCCCTAGCGTAACCGCCGGGATATTGCGAGATTGGGCCAGTGCCTGACGCAGGGACATCGGGCCACCAAAAGTGCGGTCGTAGTTTTGAGGCTTATATCCCTTGGCAGTCCCGTCGTTATACCTTACAGGCTTATCATCAATTACCGAAGAGGGCGTGTACTTACCTGATGCATAGGCCGTGTAGTAAACAAAAGGCTTAAAGGAAGAACCCGGCTGCCGAATCGCTTGGGTCGCCCGATTAAATTCACTTTTCTTGCTGTCAACCCCCCCCACGACTGCCTTGATGAAATGTGTCCGAGGGTCCACCGCGACCAGCGCCATCTGATCGGCAGCATAGGCAACGCGACGATGGCTATTGCGGACGACTTCTTCAGCCGCCTCCTGCATATCAAAATCAACCGTCGTCTGAATTCTCATCCCGCCCCGAACCAAGGCTTCACGGCCAAATCGACGCCTTAATTCTTTGATAACGGTATTGGTCACGTAGGGAGACCGACTTTGCTGAAAGGAAGTCACCTGTCCAAAGCTTAAAGGCTGATCGCGAGCAGCTTGGGCTTCTGCAGCACTCACCCAACCCAGCTCTACCATACGATTGAGAACAACATCTTGGCGTTTTTTCGCCGTCTCTTTCTCAACAAATGGGCTATAGGCGGCTGGGGCTTGAATAATTCCCGCCATCATAGAGGCCTCCGCCAGCGTTAGCTCCGACGAGGATTTATTGAAATAGCTTTGAGCTGCTGTTTCTACACCATAGGTATTGTGTCCCCAATACACCTGATTGAGGTACATCTCCAGAATTTCATCCTTCTGGAAGAGCTTCTCCATCCGCATTGCCAAGACGGCCTCCGCCAGCTTGCGAGTCAAGGCTCTTTCCGGAGATAAGAACAGATTTTTGACGAGCTGCATCGTCAGGGTAGACGCCCCCTGAACCGTTCGCCCTTCCTGAAAATTAGTCAGTGAGGCCCGCAAAATACCAACGGGATTGATTCCACCGTGTTCGTAGAAATTGCTGTCTTCAATGGCTAAAACCGCCATCTTCAGATGGGGCGACATCTGATCGAGCGGCATCACCTCACGATTCTCCTCCGCATGGAGGCTCGCTAGAACCTTGCCTTTAATATCGTAAATATGTGTCGTTTCGCTGGGGATATACCCCTTCATAGAACGGACATCTGGCAAATTACGGTAGCTGAGCGCCAAGCCCACCAAGCCCCCTGCGGCTCCTGCGCTAGCCAGCATGACAGTGGCTAGAATAGTGGCGCTTGTAAACTTACTCATCCCAGCGAAAAAGCTAGGCTCTGGCTCACGATTTTTTTGCGATAGGCCAATGGTTCTAGATGACACAGCGACTTATATCCTTAATGAAAAAACCACAAGCAAACGTTGTTGCTGTCTAAACATATCATTCACAGCTAGAGTCCGAGGTGCTCAGAAGAATGGGCCATGCCTCTTATCTGATTCCGCTACCACGCCAACAGGGGAATTACAGAGTTGTTAGGTAAGCTTCACCCCGAACGCAGAGTGACTCCATTACACTAATCTGTGGTTATCTATCATTCTAAGAAAAATATGGACGCAGTATCCTCTGTGCTGTCTCGGGGCGTCAGCGAAATCTTTCCCAATCATCCCAGCTCTAGCGATCTAAACGAGAATCTACAGTTGAGGCTTCAGCGCTCTGATCAGCCACTGCGGGTCAAGTTTGGGATTGACCCCACCGGAACAGATATTCACTTAGGCCACAGCATTCCGATTCGGAAACTGCGTGCTTTTCAAGATTTGGGGCATACAGCCGTTTTAATTATCGGTGACTTCACCGCCCAGATTGGCGACCCCACCGGCAAGTCGGAGGTGCGTCGACAGCTAACAGAATCTGATGTTCAGCAGAATGTTAAAACCTATCTAGAACAAATTCGCCCTATCCTTGATTTTGAGACGCCTGGACGCTTAGAAATTCGCTACAACTCTGAATGGTTGACCCAGCTAGATCTGTCGAAGGTACTGCAGCTCTTGACCAAGATGACAGTGGGACAGATGCTCGCCAAGGAAGGATTTTCTGAGCGCTATCAGCAAGAAAGCCCCATTTATCTGCATGAATTTCTCTATCCATTGATGCAGGGGTATGATTCTGTGGCTGTACAGGCAGATATAGAACTGGGCGGAACCGATCAGAAGTTCAATATTGCCGTAGGTAGAGATCTACAGCGACATTTCAACCAGTCACCACAGTTTGGCCTGTTGATGCCGATCTTGCTCGGGACCGATGGCGTTCAGAAAATGTCAAAATCTCTCAACAATTATGTAGGGCTTTCTGAAGATCCGGTGAGCATGTACTCCAAGCTGGAAAAAACGCCTGACACCGTAATCAAACAGTATTTTGAGCTTTTAACAAACGAGGCTATTGAAGAGCTACCTGACAGTCCTCGTGAGTGTCAGAAACAGTTAGCGCTGACTGTTGTCAGCCAGTATCACAATTCGGAAGTGGCACTACAGACCCAGAAATCTTTGGCAGCAGTTGTCACACAGCAAGACATGAGTCAAACGGATCTCATTCCAGAGTTTTCGCTCGCAACGGTTGAGTTTCCTGCAAAGCTGTTTTACCTGGTAAGCGCCTGTGGACTCTGCGCCAGCAGTAGTGAAGCGCGGCGGCAGATCAAGGGTGGGGCGGTGAGAATAGACGGAGAAAAAGTTGCCCAAAGCGATCAGGTGATTTCTTCTACTGCTGAACTTGACGGCAAGGTGCTGCAGGTGGGCAAGAAAAAGTTCATTCGTTTTATTCTTTAGCCAGAGTAATTTTGCAGGGGCTGTAGTGGCTCTAGACCTCCGTGTTTATTCGGATTGATTAGGGATTATCTTGGTTTATCCTTGGATAAGGTGTAACGACTCAATTTGTTGTTGTAAGGGTAAAAATTTCTCTGCAATTGCTACAGTAAATAGAGCACGGCTGTGGCGGGTAACAGGCTAAAGCATACAACCCTGTGACATACCGCATCCGAAGTACATTTGCCTGACGTGTTAGGGCATCCTTATTAAAGAGCTGTGGGACTTGAGAAAGGAAACGTAAAATGGCAAAAATCATGGTGGTCGATGACAGCCCGACGATGCGCGTCATGATAACTGACTTGCTCAAGCACTACCAATTTGACGTTGTAGAAGCAGTGGATGGTCAAGAGGCCAAAACGATGTTGACGGAAATGCCCCAGAGCAGCTATCCCGATCTACTGATTACCGACATTGTGATGCCCAAGATGAATGGCTATGAGCTTTGCCGTTGGATTAAGGATGAGCTGAAGTCAGCGGGCATTCCTGTCATCATGTGTTCGACGAAGGGTGAAGAGTTTGATCGCCATTGGGGTATGAGACAGGGCGGTGATGCTTACGTTATTAAGCCATTCAATCCCAGTGAGCTGATTGAGACCGTAAAACAATTGTTGAAAGCAAAGAGTCCTGGCTAGGTAAGCCGCGATATGGCGCTAGAGATTGAGCGAAAGTTCCTAGTTACCAATGATGACTGGCGCTTGGGTTGCGAGGGGACAGTCTATATTCAAGGATATGTTGCAGCGACGCCAAAAGCGACGGTACGGGTCCGGGTTGCGGGGGATTTGGCCTACCTAACGCTAAAGGGCAAGGTGGTTGATTTGACTCGTACAGAGTTCGAGTACCCCATTCCGGTTGCTGATGCCCGTCAGATGCTGCAGCAGTGGTGTGCACCTTTGGTGGTAGAAAAGACTCGCTACAAGATACCGCTGGGTGATCTGGTGTGGGAGGTTGACGATTTTTCTGGCCTGAATCAAGGCCTGGTGGTAGCAGAGGTAGAGCTACTCTCTTCAACGCAAGAGATTGTAAAACCCGCATGGCTGGGAGAAGAGGTCTCCCATGATGCCCGCTACTACAACTCCAGCTTGGCTAGAATGCCTTACTCGGCGTGGTCGGACTAAATAGGTTCTACGAGCATAGCTCTATAGAGCGTCCTGATCAGCTTCCCCGGTGCGGATACGGACAACTTTTGAAACCGGGGAGACAAAGATTTTCCCATCGCCAATATTACCTGTCTGGGCAGCACCAGTAATGCATTCAAGGGCAGTGGCGACAAGGGAATCACTGACGACGACTTCAATCCTGCGCTTTTGCAGGAATTCAATTGTGTATTCTGAGCCACGGTAGCTTTGGGTTTGTCCTTTCTGTTGCCCAAAACCGCGCACTTCTGAGACTGTAATCCCCACAATTCCCGCGTTGACGAGAGCACGTTTGATATCCTCTAACTTATGAGGACGAATAATTGCGGTAACTTTTTTCATCTCGATCTCCGAAACGGTGAAGGGATCTTAGCTTAAGGGGTACAACGGTAGTATGGGTGACATTTTACATGAGTAACTTCCTCTGATAGGGCGGCTGATACGGTTGTTTAAGATTCAAATAGGTCTAGCTTCTGAAGGTGCAGGAGTCCTTAAGAGTCAGGTTCACTCTCGAAAAGCACAGAAAACAATGAGTGCAGTCATGTTGCCAATTATCTATTCGGAAATGTTCTTGAAGCATCTTACAGGGCTGGGACATCCTGAGTGTCCGGAACGATTAACGGCAGTTTGTGATGCGCTGCTGGCCTCAAGCGACGCTGAGCGGTTGAGATGGATTGCGCCCACAGGGATAGATAAAAGGGATCCACTGCCCTGGATCCATAAACTTCATGATCGGCAGTATGTTCAGGGGATTGAGCAGCTAGCACAGCACGGGGGTGGGCATTGGGATGCAGATACGGTGGTCTCTGCTGAGAGCTATGATGTGGCTCTGCTGGCGGTGAATGCTTGGTTGGATGGGGTTGATCAAGTGCTAGAGCTTAACAGTCCTGCTTTTGTTTTGGCTCGACCACCGGGGCATCATGCGTTGCGATCGCAAGCCATGGGCTTCTGTCTATTCTCCAATGCTGCCATTGCAGCACACTACGCACTAGAACAACCCAACATCGAACGAGTCGCCATCCTCGACTGGGATGTCCACCACGGCAACGGAACTCAAGCTTTAGTCGAGACAAATCCTCAGATCATTTACTGCTCGCTTCACCAATCGCCTTGCTATCCCGGTACAGGCTTTGCTCATGAACAAGGACAACATCAAAACGTCTTGAATCTACCGATGTCAGCCGGAAGCACAATTGATGACTATCTGCCGCAGTTCAAAAAGCAAGTGATGCCTTTTTTGACTCAGTTTTCGCCTGACTTGCTGATTGTGAGTGCTGGATACGATGCCAATCAAGATGATCCGTTGGCAAACATTAATCTTCGGCCCCAAAATTATGGCATTCTGACATCTGAATGTTTGCAGCTTACCCACCGAATTTTATTTGGCTTAGAGGGTGGGTATTACTTAGAAGCACTAGGACAATCTGTTGTGTCAACAATTGCCGCTTGCCTCCCTGCGGCTTAGGCTTACCCCTCTGAGAAAAGGTTTTCCTCGTTGAGAAGCAGCTTCTCTGCACGATTGAACAATCTGCAGTGGGGATCAATCTCTCGACCGACAGCAAGCCACTCCCTTGCTTCTTGAAAACAGCCTTGATAGCTCTGGGCCAAGGCAAGGTACGAAGCTGAGATGACACGAGCATAAGGATTTTTCTCATGCTCCATAACTTCGGCCAACAACTCTATCCCTGACTGAATCTGCCCTCTCTCTACTAATACTGCTCCTCGAGAGCCTTTGATTGTCCATTCATGAGGCAAATTATTCAAAGACTCTTTAGAATAATGATCAGCTTGTTCTAAGTACTCTGTAGCTTCTTGCAGCAAAACAATCGTTACGAAAGTATCAAGAGCCTCATTACGCTGATCAATAGAGATATCCGTTTCATTCAAAATCATCTGACAATAATTCAAGCATTTATGAAAGTCTATCTCTTCAAAGATTAAATCCCACAAGAGTGTTATATGGATAAATTCTTGCAGCTCGTTACTCTTCTTGAAATCTATTTCAATCTGTTTAAATCTGTACTGAGCATTTTCAGAAGCATATCTAATTTGACTAGAAATTTTTTCTGCAATTAATTCAGATTTATTTTTAAATATTGTCTGAATAATCTGCAAGCCATCATTTTCTACTATCATTCCGTTCACGGAACCTCTGCTTGGCAATAGATTCGCTCCTAGCATATCCAACGTCATAAATATTGATACCAAAAAGACAAACAGAAAATTTGGCAGATTTTGGTAACCAATCAAGGTCAAAAACCAGAGTAATATATTTCCTAAGCAGCCACCAAAAGCGAATACAACTATTCGAATCTTTAGAAATAAACAATCAGGAATTCTTGCCTCCACAAATCCAGTTCTGGGTGTTTCTCTAATGATCCATTGAACACCAAAAATCCTTTTATCAAAGAGGATCTGTCCATCTCCCAGAGAAACTCTCCAAACCTTCAATCCAAGAGCTACAGCTGCAACAGCATGACCTAATTCATGCATCAAAATCGCTAGTAAATTAACAGAGGAAAAGCTTAGCAAGAATAGTAAAACTATTCCCCAAAGATTCAATGGGGAGAAAATTAAAATGGTAGATAAAATCAGGCTAAAGGCAAAAAAGATCCAGTGCCCCCAATCTTCGAAGAGATAGAAGTCAATCTCTGGCTTAACAAACCTCTTCTTTTGATGTGCGTGAGACTTTTGCTTTTTACTCAGAATCTCTGGCATGTTAATTTGATATTCTTCTTCACCTGTACCACAGCCCAAGCATCCACAAACTGAAGCAGGCGACAGGCAGAATATCTCCAGTTGTGAGGTTCTTCTACCTATAATTCCCGATTAAAATCTCTACCAAGCCAAAGTGGATAGATTTCCAATAAAAAAGGGCAGTCAAATGACCGCCCTTTTCTTTGCCTGGTTTAGACCTTAGTAATCGAAGTCTCCGCCCATACCAGCAGCACCAGCAGCGCCACCTTTCTCTTCAGGCTTATCAACAATGATGCACTCAGTCGTCAACACCATGCCCGCAATCGACGCCGCATTCTGCAGTGCAGAGCGAGTCACCTTCGCAGGGTCAACAATGCCCTTTTCGAACATATCGACGAACTCATTAACAGAAGCATCGTAGCCGACATTGAAGTCCTTCTCGCGGACGCGCTCAGAGATGACCGCGCCGTTCTGGCCCGCATTCTCAGCAATCCGCTTCAAAGGAGCCGTCAAAGCCCGTTCAACAATTGTCGCACCAGTCAGAGCCTCATCCTTGAGGTTCTGGGCCGCCCAATCAGCGAGCTGAGGAGCGAGGTGAGCCAAAGTTGTACCGCCACCAGGGACAATACCTTCTTCAACTGCAGCCTTAGTGGAGTTGATGGCATCTTCAAGACGAAGCTTGCGATCCTTCATCTCAGTTTCAGTGGCTGCACCCACCTTGATGACGGCAACGCCTCCAGCTAACTTAGCCAGACGCTCCTGAAGCTTCTCTTTATCATAGGAAGAATCAGTTTCGTCAGACTGACGACGGATCAGCTCACAGCGAGCCTTTACAGCCTCTTCGTTGCCTTCAGCAACAATTGTGGTGCTGTCCTTCGTAATTGTGACGCGACGCGCCTGACCCGCCATTTCCAGCTTGGCAGTGTCGAGCTTAAGGCCTGCATCTTCAGTGATCAACTGACCGCCGGTGAGGACGGCAAGATCTTCAAGCATTGCCTTGCGGCGATCGCCAAATCCAGGCGCTTTAACAGCGGCAACGTTGAGGATGCCCCGCAGACGGTTAACCACTAGCGTTGCCAGGGCTTCTTTCTCGATATCTTCAGCAATGATCAAAAGAGGCTTACCGGAGCGCGCGGCCTGCTCCAGAACAGGCACAAGATCCTGAACCAGATTGATCTTTTTATCAGTAATCAGAATGTGGGGCTCATCTAGAACCGCTTCCATCCGTTCCATATCGGTGGAGAAGTACGGAGAGATGTAGCCTTTGTCAAAGCGCATCCCTTCAGTAATCTCTAGCTCAGTGGACATGGACTTGCCTTCTTCAAGAGAGATAACACCCTCTTTGCCGACCTTGTCCATGGCACTGGAAATCATCTGACCCACTTCTGGATCGTTTCCGGCAGAGATGGTGCCCACCTGAGCAATCGCAGTGGAATCTTCCACTGGACGCGCATGACTTGCAATCTGCTCGACTAAGTAAGCTGTGGCTTTGTCAATGCCGCGCTTAAGGGCAATAGCATTTGCACCAGCCGCGACGTTCCGCAGACCTTCTTTGACCATTGCGTGAGCGAGAACGGTGGCAGTCGTGGTGCCGTCACCAGCCGCGTCATTAGTCTTAGAAGCGGCCTGACGAATCAGAGCAACGCCTGTATTCTCGATGTGATCTTCGAGTTCAATTTCTTTGGCAATGGTGACCCCATCATTCACGATTTGGGGCGCACCAAATTTCTTCTCTAGGACGACATTGCGACCCTTAGGACCCAAGGTAACAGCAACGGACTCAGCGAGGGTGTCCATGCCTTTTTCGAGCGCACGACGTGCGTTCTCGTTGTAAATAATACGTTTAGCCATTTCAGCTCAAACCTCAATATGCGGTGGATAAATCAATAAAAAGCCCGGAACGTCAGACGCTCCGGCAGAGATTGGGGGTCAGCTTAATTGACAATTGCGAGGATATCTTTCTCAGAAAGCAGGACGTACTCTTCGCCGCCTAGCTTGATGTCAGTACCTGCGTACTTGGAATAAAGCACCTTGTCGCCAACGCTGATGTCTAGCGCCTGACGAGAACCGTCATCGTTGCGCTTACCGGGGCCAACTGCAGAAATTTCGCCAACTTGGGGCTTCTCTTGTGCCGCATCGGGCAACAAAATACCACCAACCGTTTTTTCTTCAGATGCACTGACCTTGACAAAAACGCGATCACCCAAGGGCTTCACTGTAGAAACGCTTAATGATATGGCTGCCATAAAGAATTCTCCAAAATTACTAGGTTTAGGAATTTAGCACTCTCAACTCCCGAGTGCTAATTTATCTGAGTTGATTGGTTCAATTCAATGGCTAGGGCTGTACGGGTTCCCGAACTCGCGTCAGGTAAGGTGCTGTGAAGTAAAGCCAATCAGGCTTTTACGCATTGTCTCTCGCAATCAAAATCTTCAGTCTTTGCCCTCATCAACTTGCTTGATAGGGAAAGTATCTCCGGCTAGGTAATTCTGGAAGTGCTGCTTGAAGTAGGACCAGGAGGTCATGTCGGTCTGCTGCATTTTGGTGGCTGGTGCATTCCGATAAACAGGAACTCGCTGGTTGATTTGCTCTTGCAGCAGCTTGGGTAGATCGGTGAAACCGTTTACCTTCTGTCCGGTGGCGCTGTAGATCATCTGACCGGGGTGTTTGCCCATATTCATCCAAGGCAGCCAGGGGCCAATGCGATCCCAAGCGAGGGTCAGGTGTGAGACCGTGGATTGTTCGGGTCCCAGCAAGTCTGCGGTCGGGACGACAAGCTTGAAGAGTTCTGCGGCTTGATAAATCGACTGGGGACTATAGGGGGCTAGCGCTGGATCCTCTGCTAGAGGATTGGGGTATTGGGGGAACAGGTCAAATTGGAAGGTGGTTTGATCTCCGGTAATTTTAGCGGGGAACTGCCCAGAAAAGTGGCCCTGGACAGGGTTATTAGCAACGTGCATCACGGTCACCGGTTCTTGGGTCCAGGGGTTATGCCATTGATGCAAGATTTCTTGTGTGGTCGGATCGAGGTAAAAGGTGAGTTCTCGGGAGATGAAATCCCAGCCCTTCTCAGCGTGGGGCAGGCAGCGGGCCACGCTCATACCAACGATGCTAAAGAGATGGCGCTTTCGCTCTGCGGGCAGCATGCCGTAAATCTCGCCCTGCCAAACGAGAAAGACCTGTTGACCGTCAGTGGTGCCTCTCACTTTGACGAAGTCGGTCGCATCAAATGTATGGGGTATGGCTTCACCTGCGGGGCGAGATGAGGCTGACGGCTGGCTCATAGATGCGATCGCAACAATAGGTCACTCTCCATTGTGAGTCACGATGGGCTTAATTCTTGTTCAGAATCCGTAGAAGTACCCAGGATGATGCCGGTGCAAGGCAGTTAGAGTAATAGAAACCCCCGGCGGTAAGGCCAGGGGAGATCTCGTTATTTGGGGAACACAGAGATATTTCTGACACAATGGCTCTTTGGAGGAAGACCTCTAGAGAGCTATTGAGCTGTCCTTAATCTGTGCATAGCCCAAGGGTGCCCATTGGGTTGGGGAGATCGAACACATTCAGCAAATTTTTTTCAAATTCTGGTCAGCAGTGGCATTTAGGTCGCAGAACGAGTGACGAGCTGAACACCATCCTGTTCGTCAATCCCTCGCAGAAAAACCTTTACTTGCTCTCCACGGGCAGTGGGTAAAACCTTGCCAACAAAGTCTGGGTGAATCGGCAGTTCTCGGTGGCCCCGATCAATCAATACGAGAAGCTGCACTAGGGGAGGCCGACCGTAATCATTAAGGGCGTTGAGGGCTGCTCGAATGGTTCGACCGCTGTAGATAACGTCATCGATGAGGATGACTGTTTTGTCTGATAAATCGGTCGGGAGTTTCGTTCGCGCTGGCGTGCGGACTGCAATCTGATTGAGATCGTCCCGATAGAAGGTAATGTCGAGACTCCCGACCGGCACTTGGATCTGCTCTAGCTGCTCGATTTGAGTTGCGATCGCATCTGCCAGCGGCACCCCCCGCGTATGAATCCCTAACAGCACCAGAGAATCGAGAGAACTGGAGCGCTCTACGACTTCAGACGCTAAACGCCGCACCGTTCGTCTTAGCTCGTCAGGATTCAGAATTTCAACAATGTCTGACATATTGACCACGGACGCCCCGTCTACACTATTAAGTCCAATATTAGAGCGAGGCTTAGCCATAGCAAAAAACTGTTACGCATCAACCGGAGCGCTAAATTGATTTGAACACTCGTAATCGGTTGAAGCGGATCGCCGAGAAAAGGTTTCTTTTTAAGAACACCCCGGTACCAATTGGCCCCTCCCAGACGCACGTCTAGAACGGCGGCATAGGCACATTCGCTCCACCCTGCATTGGGGCTGGGATCTTTAGAGGCATCTCGCCGACATAGCTGCAGAACCCTGAGCAGCTTTCCAGACAGAATGCCCAGCGTCAGCACCGCTAGGCGACAAGGGATCCAGGTGAGTCCATCTTCAAGGCGAGCGCTGAACCATCCGAGGTGCGTGTAGGGCGCTTCTCGGTAGCCCACCATTGAATCAAGGGTGCTAGCTGCCTTGTAGGCAAGGGCCAAAGGAACGGGCCCCACTCCCGGAATAAAGCTGCCTAGGATTGCATAGAACAGCGGGGCCATGACGCCGTCGGTGGCGTTCTCAGTAACAGTTTCCAAGACAGCCCTGAGGATATCTTCTCTAGAAAGCTGATCGGTGTCGCGTCCAACGTAGTTTCTGAGATGCGATCTCGCCTCCAGCAAATCATCGTCAGCGAGTGGGGCGAGAACGTCTTCTGCGGCATGTCGTAGGCTTCGGCCAGCAAAACAGCTTGCCAACAGAACAATTTCAAGGAGCAGCCCCAAGGCCCAAGACCATGTTTGCACCCAAACCAGAAACCACCAGCTCAAGAACCCTGTACCCCCAATTAAAATCAAGCCCAGCCACATACCTGCGGCTCTAAGCTGCCAGGGCCGGATAAAGGAACGTAATGCCGTTTGGGTGTAGCGTTGAATGATCCAGCCCATGCTCTGAACAGGATGCGGCCACCCCCAAGGATCACCAAGGAGGTAGTCAAGGGTAGCAGCGAAGATCAAAACTGCGGCTGTTGAGCGCAGCAGATTCACATCAAGCACGAATAGGGAGACCCTCTAGCAAAATTTATACTCGACCCCAGAACATTAAATGATGTTGGAGACTCCTTGCCACTTCTGGGAAAACTTTCGGAGAGTTATCAAACGATGAGACAAAGAAGTTTCGCTAGACCGTACGAAAAACTGAGAGGTGTCAGAAGGCGTTTGCGTGCGTTGGACAGGTGGTCGAACTCCTTTGCGGAGTATTTCCCAGAAGATGTTAGTTCTGAGCGATGTTGGCACTGCAGAATTGCAGTGCTTGATCGTCTGGTCAATCCGCCAACTACAAGTCGTGCAATACAGCGGCATGCTGCTGGTGCCATGCTCAAAGCAGCAGAAAGCATCCTACGTGCAAAGCCAGTGGCAAGTTCAGACCATATAGTCGAAGCTAACCTGAGTTTTCCAGAAATGTTTGGGAGTGATCTATTGGTCTTTCGCAATGAACAACAGAGAACAAACTTCTATGACAGAAATCAAAACGGTGTAGCCCTGACCATGATTGAGGGGCGAATGTTAAGTGACAGGCTTGACTTCTCTGTGCCAGCTCTGCTTAAGGAGACCGGGTGGCTTTATCGAGAAGAGGGCACTTGGGATGGAGAGCCGTATTCTTTTGAAGAAGAGTGGTGGTCGTATACAGAACAGTAGATCTCTACGATCCCGACAAATTGCGCGAAGCCGACGATCCCAACGACAAAACCCGAGAGTGTATCTATATTGGTCGCCGCGTCAAAAACGACACTAAGTGCCTCGAAAAACTCTTCGAGCTGTGTACCACAATGACCAAGCAGCAGAAGGGTTAGGATATGACCGTGTAAGTAGGCGAGGTCTCCGATGAGCGTAGATGAACTCCTCAAGGCAGTCGATGATTTAAGTGAACCTGACCTCAATAGCCGATTAAATCGGGCCTTATTTGTACGAGCACGTCGCCGCGCGTCCGTATCGACCTCGGAAAAACCACCCTGCTCCAAGAGATAGATCGGCCCATTCCACCGGCATTTCACGATCGAGATGCAGTCTTGACAGACAAGCGAGATAACGAAGCTTTGACTGAGGCAGAGCATTCAGAGCTTTTGAATGTTGGCAATCAGGTCAAATGGTTTGGGGTGAAACGTCTTGAGGCAACGGCAAAGTTAGCGAAAATACGACAAGTTCCACGGCTCAAACTAATAGATGGCCAAGGACTTCAAAGCCCTTTGGAGGTCATAAAATGATTGCAGTGCAAGGACTCTCACCCCAGTTAACACCGACTGAGTATTTTGCTTGGGAAGAGCAGCAGTTGTGTCGCCATGAGTATATCAATGGCGAAGTTTATGCCATGAGTGGGGGCACTCAGAACCATAGTCGAATTGCCTTAAAGGTCGCAGCTTTATTGGATAATCACTTGCCCGATGGCGGTTTTCGAGCATTCAACTCTGATTGTAGGGTTAATATTTTCGAAACGAATGATTACACCTATCCTGATGCAAGTGTGAGTTGCGATCAAAGAGATGAAAACACGATTCAATACATCACCTACCCCTGTCTGATTGTTGAAGTTTTATCTGACAGTACAGAGGCTTACGACCGAGGGAAAAAGTTCTTTCGCTATCGCCAGAATCCACAGTTGCAAGATTATGTATTGGTGAGTTCTCAGGAAATCGCGGTCGATCTTTACCGCAAAGATCGTGATGGACGGTGGGAGATTATCAATTATCGCGGTGGAGAGGTAGTAGATTTACAATCAGTTAACCTAAGTTTCCCTATTGAACCAATCTATCGTGGGATCAACTTTTCGGAGGTCGCGATTTGACGGGTATGGAATCCCCCAACGCGATTACCGCTGTCCCCTTTACCCTCAGCACCTCCACCAGATCCAATGCCCTTTGCATCATGCACCCGATGCAGAAACGCGGCGCTCCCTATCTCCTGATCAAGTTGCCAGAGATACGGTGAAGAAACGGAATTAGTTTTCATAAGGGTGCAACCGCAGAGCCAGATCTCTGCCATTGTAGAAGCTGAAATTCAGACTTTGACCTAGATTCCAGCCGAAGAGATCTGTACCATGTAGACAGGTCACTCCACTGGGATTGCGCCCTGCCGCTAGAAGGAACGTTCTCAACCTATGCCAACCATTGAAACTCGCACCGAGCCCATGGTGCTTAACATGGGTCCGCACCACCCCTCAATGCACGGCGTGCTGCGCCTCATGGTTACCCTCGATGGCGAGAACGTAGTGGATTGTGAACCCGTAATTGGGTACCTCCATCGCGGCATGGAAAAGATTGCCGAGAACCGGACCAACATCATGTTTGTCCCCTACGTCAGTCGTTGGGACTACGCCGCAGGGATGTTCAACGAAGCAGTGACAGTCAACGCCCCTGAGAAATTAGCTGACATCAAAGTGCCGAAGCGGGCCAGCTACATCCGGGTGATCATGCTGGAGCTGAACCGGATTGCCAATCACCTGCTATGGCTGGGGCCATTCTTGGCGGATGTAGGCGCACAAACCCCCTTCTTCTATATCTTCCGAGAGCGGGAGATGATTTACGACTTATTTGAAGCCGCCACCGGGATGCGGTTCATCAACAATAACTATTTCAGAATGGGAGGCGTCGCGGCGGACCTCACCTACGGCTGGGTCTCGAAATGCATCGACTTCTGTGATTACTTCTTGCCCAAGGTTGATGAATACGAGAAATTAATCACCAACAACCCTATCTTTCAACGTCGCTTAGAGGGCATCGGCTACATTAGCCGTGAAGATGCCATCAATTGGGGCCTTTCAGGGCCAATGCTGCGCGGGTCCGGCGTCAACTGGGATTTGCGCCGCGTTGATAGTTACGAGTGCTATAACGACTTCGACTGGGAAGTCCAATGGGAGACAGGAGGCGATTGCTTAGCGCGCTACTACCTTCGCATTCGAGAAATGCGCGAGTCAGTCAAGATCATTAAGCAGGCGCTTGAGCATCTGCCGGGTGGTCCGTATGAGAACCTAGAAGCCAACCGCATGCTGGAGGGCAAGAAGTCAAAGTGGAATGAGTTTGACTATAAGTTCCTCGGCAAGAAGTCGGCCCCAACCTTCAAAATCCCGGAAGGTGAGCTGTATGCAAGAGTCGAGACTGGCAAGGGCGAGCTGGGTATTTATCTGATTGGCGACGAGAATGTCTTCCCTTGGCGCTGGAAAATTCGCGCTCCTGACTTCAACAATTTGCAGATATTGCCAGAGTTGCTGAAGGGAATGAAGGTGGCCGATATTGTTGCTATTCTCGGCAGCATTGATGTGATTATGGGTTCTGTAGACCGCTAATCATACTCATTCTTCATTCAGGATTAGCAAAGGCTCCTACAATAGACGGGTTGCCTTTGCTGGTGCCATGAACGGAAATGTTTCGCTGATCGATCCTCCAACGCTGCGCACCGGAACGCTGCAGGTTTCGGTGGTGGTGCCGCTATACAACGAGGTGGAGAGTGTGCCGCATTTAGTGGATGCGATCGCAACCACCCTAATCCAGCATCGCCTCACCTACGAAATCGTGGCTGTCGATGACGGCTCCAAAGACGGCACCGTTGCGCTTTTGAAAGAGCTAGCCCAAGATCGCGCTGATTTGCGAGTCGTTTTACTACGCCGCAACTACGGTCAGACCGCCGCTATGTCGGCAGGCTTTAACCACGCCAGAGCCAAAATCATCATCACCCTAGACGGCGATCTGCAGAACGACCCCCAAGATATTCCAAAGCTGCTTGATAAGCTTCAAGAAGGCTATGACGTGGTGAGTGGCTGGCGCAAAAACCGTCAGGACAAAGCCTTGACGCGCCGACTTCCTTCAAAAATCGCCAACTGGCTGATTGCGCGAGTCACCGGCGTCAGCCTCCATGACTACGGCTGTTCTCTCAAAGCCTACCGAGCCGAACTGGTCGCCGACATGAACCTGTACGGAGAGCTGCACCGCTTCTTGCCCGCCCTCGCAGCCATTGAAGGGGCTAATATTGCCGAGCTGCCGGTCAATCATCACGCCCGGAAATATGGCGTTAGCAAGTACGGCCTGGGCCGAACCTTCCGAGTGCTAATGGACCTGCTCACGGTTTACTTCATGAAGACCTTCCTCACCCGCCCAATGCACGCCTTTGGCTGGTTTGGTCTCAGTTCAACGCTCGTTGGGTTGGGCATCGGCGGCTATCTCACCTACGTCAAAATCGTAGGGCAAGAGTCTATTGGCGATCGCCCTCTCCTGACGCTGATGGTCGTGCTGGTTCTAGGCGGCATTTATCTCTTCAGCTTTGGGCTGCTAGCTGAGCTTGTGATGCGGACCTATCACGAGTCTCAAGGGCGACAGATCTATCGCGTACGCGAAGTCATTGAACCGCAACAAGGGCCGGATTAAGCAAAAACAAAGGGGTGGTGTATTCACCCTAAAACTGCTGACTGCAAATACTAAAGAGGCAGAATACATTCGTAGTATGCTCTAGTATGTTACTGGTCAAGATTTTTTAAGCAGAGATTCAAGATATACCTCAATCTTGCCTTTGCCTTATTGCTTGGCTTTGCGATGCTGGCGATCAGTCAACTCACTGAAAGTTTGCCATTTGCCAGTTGAGAAATATCGTGTGATATAGCAGAGGTAAAGAAGAGAATGGACTTAGATTCTGTAGAAAAAACAGAGCATTCATCAATAGGCCCAGTCCAAAAAGCACTACTCATCTTGACAACAGCACTGCAGGGTCAAAATTACTTAGGTGCTTGGTATATCCCGATGCTTTTTAAGCTTGTCCCTCAGAAATTCCATAGAAAATTAGCGTTTAATGTTTTAGCAATCAGCCCTCATTACTACCGACTACATGAAAAGCCAGAAGGGATGTCTCGAGATCAGTTCATTCAATCTGCGCATGAGACGAGTATTAACAGCCGTCAGCTTGTTGCCAGAAAGTATATTCAACCTCATCTAAATACAGACATGCTTGTTCTTGACTATGGTTGTGGTCCAGGGTACCTAGCCAGCGAAGTATCAAAACACTGCCAACAGGTCACGGCTATAGATATCTCAAGCGGTGTAATTGCCTGTGCCAAAGCAATCCATCACAAGTCAAACATTCAATTCAGGGTAATCGAGGCAAATGATCTCTCTTCGATACCTGATTCAAGCCTTGATCTCGTCTATTCTACTGCCGTTATGCTGCATGTGAGGGACGATGTTTGTAGGCAAATTCTATCTGAGTTCATGCGAGTTTTGAAGCCCGAGGGGAAAGCTATTTGTGAATTCCTGACCACTCAGGGACGAAGCACTGACGGTCTGCCAACGAACCATAATGGTTCAGAGCAATCCAGATCTTTATTGAAGAATGTGAAAGAGAAATATAGCCTTCTCGTTGTTCCGCGGCCCTTGTCGCTGATTGAAGAAATTATCACGGGTGTAGGGTTTGAATTTCTTACTCGTCTCAACAAAGATGAACCTGAAGATAAAAATGCTTATTACGCTTTTGGACAGCAGAAGTTATAGAACCAGCACAGGGCATTTGACGCCTTGAAGAGTTTTAAAGCTCGGGGCTCACAGCAGAAATATGCTCTGTTTTGAGAGGGTTTGCTCTCTTTGAAGGAGTTTGTCTCTACCGCTCTTTTAATTCTTGCTGGAGTCGATCGTTTGCGATCGCAAACCAAATTTGCTCCCCTCGCTTTCCCTCCAGCTCCGTCCCCCGATACATGGTTAGCTGCTGCTGAAACTGTCGATCAACATCACGATAGAACTTAGCTTGATTAACTCGCGCCTTACGCAACTGTACATCCCAGCCTTTTCGAGTAGAGGGACCATAGCGTCCGATGCGCTGGCGAGACGAAGGGCTAATCGCTTCTAGAGCATCCACAACCTCCGTTCCCACCTGATCCCACTCAGCTCTTAACTTGGCATCGGCAGCACCTTTCGTTAACGGGCGTCGAGGATAACGCGGATACTCCAAATAAAAAGCCTCGTTGGTCACCTGATTGAAGTAGGTCAGACCGGTATTCGTTGCTCTCAAACGCTTGAACAGCTCTCGCTTGCGACTCTGCTCATCTGCCGAAAAGCCTTGAGGTGGCGTCGGTGCAGGCTCGGGGCTTTCGGTCGGCTCAGACGTCGCGGGGGACTGCTGCAGCCAGCTATACACCGCACCAAAGGCCAGCGCACCCACCGTAATCATGATGGCAACAATCACAACGGCTTGCAGAAGTTTGACCAATCCATTACGGAGACTATTGCCGATCTTCGCGACAGGACCAGGACTCTGAACTTGAGCAATAACAGTCTGCTGGGTCAGGTACGGGTTCTCCACCGCCGTTGCCGGAGGCATAGTGTTTGGAGCATCAGGCGGCAAAGTCCCCCGTGAATCGTTGCCGACATCAGCAATTTCTAAGGGTTCTAAGTCTTTCAGGACTTGAGCCGCAGCTCGGTAGCGCTTAACAGCATGGGAGGCCACCATTTTTTCCAGTACGGCAGCAAAGCCTGGGCTGAGATTGACGAACGGCTGCCACTTAAAGGTGCAGGTATTGGCATCAAAAAAGTCCTGTGGCTCTTGCCCCACGAGCAGCACGAGGGCGGTGACGCCCAGAGCGTAAATGTCGCTGGCGGGTGAGACACGGCCCAGTCGAATCTGCTCTTCAGGGGCATAGCCCGGTTTGCCGATTAGGGTCAGCCCTCCACTCGGTGCCTCTGCCCCAAAGCGACCCAAGCTGGCAGTAATTTCTTTGACCCCGCCAAAGTCGATTAGGACGGGTTTGCGATCGCAAGTCCGCCGCATCAAATTATCAGGAGAAATATCACGGTGAACCATCCCCCGACCGTGGATATAGTCCAGCACCGGCAACGCCTGCCGGAGGAAGCTGGCCACCTCAGACTCAGAGAAAGGCTGCTGTCGCTGCTTGAGCAGCATCTGATAGGTTTGGCCCTCAACGTAGTCCTGCACCAGATATAGAGCAGGCAGCTCCGTAAACCATTCCCTAAACCTCGGAATCTGCGGATGCTCAAGGCGATATAAAACCTCCGCCTCCCGATTAAATAGCTCCTTCGCCTTCTCCAGAGCCGCAGGACTATCCACGGATGGCGCAAACACCTTAAGGACGCACCGTTCATTGAAGCGATTACTATCTTCAACAAGATAAGTCTGGCCAAACCCACCCTGCCCCAGCGCCTCGACGACCCGGTAGCGATCGCAAACCACCTTCCCAGGGCGAATCGCTCGCTCAAGCTGTTCACCACATCGCTCACAAAAGCGGTGACTAGAGGGATTAGGGTGTCCCCGACTGCAGGACAAAAGAGTCGTCATCAACTAGGCGAGAACGTATGGACTAAAAAATGTAGAGTATGGCCGATCAAAAGCAATGCCCCCTCAGGGATCTTAACAGACACCTTGATTGACCGACTTGACAACAAAATCAGCAACAAGCGCATATTTCACTAGCAAAAACTGCATATCACAAAGCCTCTGCCTCTGAAACGGTCAGTATGGCTACAGAATCACTTCGGGCAAAACGAGAAGATTTGTTAACATCTTACGATCGACAGCATGAACAGCTTCATTCCCGTTCTCTATTCAGCATTACTGGGCCTACTCGCCGGGGCCAGCCACGGCGTGCTCTCCCATCAAGCCGATTTGCCCCTGTCCTTGACCGAACAATTTCTGACGCCACTCCAGATCAGTTCCATCCCAGAATAGTAAAAAAAGATAAAGAGTATCTGTTGATACAAAAATAACTGAGACCATAAAGCCAGAAGCTTCCTAGGAGTTCACTTTATGAGTTATCAATCATCTGCAGGTACAGGCGGCATTTCCTCCGACTTAGTAGTCGTTGCCTCCTTAGCCGTAGCTTTCTCAATGTTTGTCGCTGGTTACACGGCAACACGAGCATCACTCAGCGAATCCTCGAGTCAGATCACGGCTGATCTCAAGGATACAGAGATCAATGTCGTGGGTCACGAAGGCACACTTTGGGAATCGGTGAGCCAGCCCGCACAGTAGATCGCTCCAAGCAAAGAGGCATCCGTTCTTTCCATTTTCAAATCAGCCCACCCGATTTAAGGCAGCGTTGCGTTAGCTGTGGACTGAGAAAAGGAGCGAGCCTGAGCCTCTTGCCCCTCAGCACTCTGAGCGCGCACAGCGCGAAACATTCCAAATCGACATAGCCCTGCGCCAAATGCCAAGCGCATCAGCAGAATGGTCGGGATTTCTCGCGTTGATTTAATCAAGCCAGATAGACCAAAGCGAACCAGTCCGCTGGGACGAGCAATCCCCTGCCAAATGGAGTCAAGCCAAGAAGGCAGCGTTTCGGCCGTCCAATCCGCAGCAATCACATGTCCTTCGACAAATCCTGTGGCCGCTAAGCGTTCAGAGAAGCCCTCAATGCTGGAAAAAGCCGGGTGAGACCACTGATCGAGAAGCTGCCGCATCACAGGCTTCTCCCAGAAATTAAGAGGCTTTTGGCGGTCATCCCGCTGGTTCCAGTCCGCAACCACAAGTACCCCCCCGGGCTTAAGCACCCGCATCAGTTCTCTTGCAAAAATATCTTTGTCAGGCATGTGTGGCCCCGCCTCCACAGACCAAACCACATCAAAGCTTGCATCCGGGAAGGACAGCGCCATCGCGTCATCCACTTTAAATGTGGCCGTCAGACCTGAGGGCGTTAGTTGCTGAGCGCGCTGAACCTGTTGCGGGCTAATGGTAACGCCCGTCACATCAAAGCCATAGTCCTGGGCCAAAATTCGGCTACTGCCGCCGATGCCGCACCCCACATCTAAGACAGTGGTGCCGACTGGAAGCTGCTCTAAGCCTCCCCAACGGACCATTTCGTGCACAAAGTCAGCCTTAGCCTGCAAAAATGCTTTTCGGCGAGGGGGTGAACCATAGTGTCCGAGATGGATATGTTCGCCCCAATAGAACTCTAGTAGCCCATCTTCTGTCCATTGGTCGTATGAGTTGGCGACAGAGCTAGACGATTGGTACCGACGAGCCGTGACTAAATAGAGCGCCACGGCAGTGATTAAGAGAGCTAGCAGAATCCCCAGAATAGAGAGCAGTGTGGTCATGTAGTATTCGGCCTTTTTAAATTATTGTGAACATCTCCACTGTTTTTGTCTACTTGTGGAAATCATGACTTTTTGTGATGATGCAGCCGAAACTTTGTCTAACGCTGAAGCGCTGCGGACCCTATTTCTAGAGACGCAGACGCGAAAGAAGCCGTAAGCAAGGCAGAGAGATTGATGCGTAGAACGTCTCTGAGGGATGTATTTAGAGAGGCATTAGATCGCCAGGAATCGAATATTTCACTGATGCTGCTCAATGAGTCGGAGCACTTTCTCTATATCGACAGCCCCCTGGTCGTCGAGGGGAACATCAAGAATGTGGCAAAAGCCCTCAGATAGAGTGGGAGGAAACTGATTGAGTAATTGGGCATAGTCAATAATCACGTCCATGGGCACTGTACGCTCACGATTCTGGTTGCGAGCAATGCAGTCGGTCACTGGCGTTTGAAACACCCAGCCAAGCCATTGGACGGGGGGAGGCGTGTTATCTCGTAAAAAGCTGGTGCGCCACTTGCGTTCTGCATTGGTGGCGTCATAGATCACAGACCACTCTCGCCCAATAGCATCCTGGAAAAGCTGCTGAACTTTATGTTCAATGGCAGACCAGTCCCCCTGAATAACCGGATCATCGTAGAGCTGTTCTCGAATCAGATCTGGGGAAATATGAACAGACTGAGGAATACGGGCCAGCAGTTGATGAGCAAAGGTGGTTTTGCCCGCACCCGGAATCCCAATTAAGAAATGACACAGTAGCTTACTCATTTTTTAAAGCTTGACGCGCTAGCTTACTGTAGGTCTTTGCTGAAGTATAGGGAATATCGAGTCCGGTGGCGAGAGTTGACCAGTGACCGACTGACCCAGACGGAGCCAAGCTCTACAGACGATCCAGAGATATGAGAACGGCCATCGTCTTGAATGCATCTGTCTCATCTTTAGCTTGAAAAGCGCAGTTCCATTGTCGGATATTGGCAGTGCTGTATCTGCGGGGGTATTGCTGCAATAATGGGGAAATTTGCAAGTGTTATGCGCCCCCTGCTCAGCGGGTGCATTTGAGTTTATTAGGAAGCAATTGTTCGATATGCGTACCCATTACTGCGGTGAACTTCGGGGGGACCACTCTGGTCAAACAGTCACGCTTTTCGGCTGGATTGATCGGAGACGGGATCACGGTGGCGTTATTTTTCTCGATCTGCGAGATCGCAACGGCATTGTCCAGATCGTTAGCGACCCGGAACGAACGCCAGAGACTTACTCACTCGCAGAGGATATACGCAATGAATATGTCATCAAAGTGCAGGGACGCGTCTCTCCCCGCCCGGAGGATTCGCTCAACCCCAATCTGCCCACAGGCGAAGTTGAAATCTATGCCGATCAGCTTGAGCTTTTAAATTCTGTTCAAAAGCAGATGCCCTTTCAGGTTGCGGCGGCCGATACTGAGTCTGTTAAAGAAGAACTGCGGCTCAAGTATCGTTACCTGGATCTGAGACGCGATCGCATGCAAAAGAACATGCTGCTCCGGCATCAGATCATCAAAACGCTGCGGCGCTTTCTTGAAGATCAGCAGCAGTTTATCGAAATCGAGACGCCCATCCTCACCCGCTCTACCCCCGAAGGGGCCAGAGACTATCTGGTGCCCAGCCGCGCCAACCCTGGGGAAT
Organism: Acaryochloris thomasi RCC1774; assembly: GCF_003231495.1. Classification (NCBI taxonomy): domain Bacteria; kingdom Bacillati; phylum Cyanobacteriota; class Cyanophyceae; order Acaryochloridales; family Acaryochloridaceae; genus Acaryochloris; species Acaryochloris thomasi. The sequence continues at coordinate 68,612 of NZ_PQWO01000011.1, read as the reverse complement.
GGTTTGCCCTGCCCCAGTCGCCTCAGCTCTTTAAACAAATGCTGATGGTGTCTGGATTTGATCGCTACTACCAGATTGCTCGCTGCTTCCGGGACGAAGATTTGCGGGCCGATCGTCAGCCCGAGTTCACCCAGCTCGACATGGAAATGAGCTTCATGTCTCAGGATGAAATCATCGCCCTCAACGAGCAGATGATGCGGCACCTATTCAAAACCGTGAAGGGCGTTGATTTACCCGAAACCTTTCCGCAGATCACCTATGCCAACGCAATGGATCGCTACGGCACTGACCGCCCCGATACTCGCTTCGGGCTAGAGCTGGTGGACGTTTCTGATCTGCTCCATGATTCGGGCTTTAAGGTCTTCTCCGGTGCCATTAAGCAGGGCGGTACGGTCAAAGTGCTGCCGGTGCCCAACGGCAATGACGCCATCTCAAACGTTCGTATTAAGCCCGGTAAAAGTGGCGATTTGTTCCGGGAAGCCGCAGAAGGGGGGGCAAAGGGACTGGCCTACATCCGAGTCCGGGAAGACGGTGGCATCGACAGCATTGGAGCCATTAAAGATAACCTCAGCCCCAAACGCACAGCAGAACTGCTTGAGCGCACTGGAGCCAAGCCAGGGCACCTGCTCTTATTCGGAGCGGGTCCAACAGAGATTGTGAATGCCTCCCTCGCACGACTGCGACTCGCCATTGGGCAGGAGATGGGCCTCATTGACCCAGACCAGATCAACTTGCTCTGGGTCACAGACTTCCCGATGTTTGAGTGGAACGCGGATGAAAAGCGCCTAGAAGCCATTCACCATCCATTTACGGCTCCGCTACCTGAAGATCAAGAGGATCTGAAGACGGCTCGCGCCCAGGCTTACGATCTGGTCTACAACGGTTTAGAGCTGGGCGGCGGTAGCTTGCGAATCTATCAGGCCGATCTTCAAGAGAAAGTGTTTGAAGCGATTGGTCTCTCTGATGAGGAAGCCCAAGACAAATTTGGCTTTTTGCTAGAGGCGTTTAAGTACGGAACGCCGCCCCACGGCGGGATTGCCTTCGGAATTGATCGCCTTGTTATGTTGTTGGCTGGGGAACAGTCGATTCGAGATGCGATCGCATTTCCTAAAACCCAGCAAGCCCGCTGTCTCCTCACTCAAGCTCCATCTACTGTAGACTCCAAACAGTTGCAAGAGCTTTACATTGCTTCCACCTATGAAGCGGACAATGAATCAACTAAGTGAGACAATCACTAACTTATCAACGTAAACTCCAAGCCCACCTGCGTATACATGATTAATTCATTCACGACACTCACAGCCAGCATTGCCTTGTCTAGCGGAATTGTTCTTGCTTCAATAGGACAACAAGCACAGGCTGTCAGTCTAAGCTTCTCCGGTAGCCTAGCAACAGATGATGACGTCTCTCTATTCAACTTTACGGTTAGTGACCGAAGTCAAGTCACAATCGAAACGCTCTCCTATGGCGGCAGCACACTTAGCGACGGCACCGAAGCAGGTGGCTTTGACCCCATCCTCTCTCTCTTTGACAGTAGCGACAGCTTCATTGATTTCAACGACGACAGTGGGTTCGGCCAATCTGATCCCGTGACCGGATCTGCCTCAGATTCTGGGTTACGTCCTATCCTTGATCCAGGTAGCTACACCGTTGCCGTGACTCAGTTTAGAAACTTTTTTAACTTTTCCCCTGACTTGACTGGAAATCTGTCAGACGGCTTTTCGCAGCAGGGGCAGCCCAACTTCACTAGCATCTTCGGCTGTGATGCAGGCCAGTTTTGTGACACAAATGCAGATTCTCGCACCAATAAATGGGTAGCGACAGTGCAGGTACCTGAACCCTCAAGTATTATGGCTTCCGGTCTCCTCTTGGGGCTGACTCTAGCGGCACGAAAAAAACGCCAACAGTCGTAGAGCTTAATGTAAGGGTGGTCCTTACCTCTTTTGAGATTGCCCTACCCCAGGCCAGAGCCATTTGAACTCACCCACGGTCTACACAAATACAAGTATCAATGGCGCTCTAGAGTCTGCGCTGCTATATGTAAGCAGAAACATCCTCTTTACAATCGTCAGCTAAGTAAGATAGCGATCGAAACCGTAGACCCACCAACTGCTCATAGAGTGGATTGAGCTTGCAGAGTGGCGGGATATGAACCACTTTCTTGCCAAACAAAGTCACCGTGCGCTCAAAGGGGCACTGGGACGGAATCATAGAGCACAAAAACTTGGCAACTTTAGGATCTTGGACTTCAAAGCCATCCAACCATTGTCGAACAGGTTTCAAGACGTCAGGTGCCTGTTGTCCTGATGGCTGCGCCTCAGCTGGGAGATCAGAATGTTCACCATCTAGAGTATGGCGGAGCGAATCGAGGGCATCGACCTGGAGGTTCAGGGCCTTGCCGAACCCTGTTAGTAACTGATCTTCTTGGCTAGAGTAAAGACCGTCGGCTAAAGCAACCATCACAGCCGTTCGTAAAAAGTTCTCAGCCGTTTGCGGATCATCGCCTAGCCCTGCCGCTAAGTCAGCCGCAGAGATCGGTTCAAAGGTCTCTATCTTGACCTCAGGCACAGGATCTTGAGAGATAAGTCCTTCAATCAGCGCTTGCTCTTCGGCATCGAACTGCCCATCGGCCCAAGCCACCGTGAGTAACCCACGCAACCAAATCGTCACTTGTGCAGGGGTCGGCGTAAATTGAGTGCTAGTTGTCATAGAAGTGTGATTGCGCGACAAAGCATAATCCTAGATCATCAAAACACGACTTGGCAGCGTTCAAGGCTACTCAGTTTCAAAATGTCGCTAAATCAAGACCGTTATAAAGACTCATCGTTTTCTCAACACCCTGCGTAAGACTCATTTCCACGGCCTGGACAACGCCATCTAGAACAGCAGGCAGCACCTTCAGCTCCTGCGGCGCAAAGCGGCCCAATACGTGAGAGATCATATCTTTCGACGGTCCAGACGCCTGCGGGTTGCTGATGCCGATTCGCAGCCGCGGGAAATCTTGAGTCCCCAGATGAGAGATGGTTGATTTCATCCCATTATGACCACCGGCTGAACCCGACAGTCGCAACCGGATTTTACCCACCGGCAAATCCATGTCGTCATAGACCAGCAACACAGACTGCGGCGACAGCTTAAACCAATCCAGAACAGCTCGGATAGACTGCCCGGATCTATTCATGTAGGTTTGGGGCTTCAATAGCCGAATGCGGTGCCCTGGCATCGCCATGCCGTCGCCCACTGCCCCTTGAAATCGACGCTGTTCTGCCAGCGGGATCTGCCATCGACTCGCCAGTCGATCAATAGCATCGAAGCCAATATTATGACGCGTTCTGTCATACTTGCTGCCCGGATTACCAAGACCGACAATCAGCGAAGGGATCACTAAAGAGGGGGGACGGGTCGGCATTAGGTTTCTGAGGGGGTGGGGGCCTCTACTGTGGTTTCCTGAGGATCCATTGTGGTGTCTGTGGGTGACTCAGCAAGCTGGGGCGGTGTCTCAAGCGTTGCTTTCATGGGTTCGCTGAGGGTGTCATTCAAGCGATCCGCCTCACGCTTGAACTCTGTCTCAAACTCTTTAGAGGCATCTTGGAAGCTTTTTAGGCCCTTACCCAAACTTCGGCCAATCTCAGGCAGCTTCTTGGGGCCAAAAATAAGGAGAGCCACAACAAGGATCAACACCATTTCTGGTAGACCAATGCCAAATACGTTCATGGGGACTCCTCCTGGAAAAATGATTGCCTTACCTTGAATTCTAGAGCATCGCTCTGCAGGCGGGCCGATAAAAAGCCCCGGCAGAACCGGGGCTAAGATATCAATTTTTCCGCTAAGGCATTAGGAGCAATCGCGGAATAGGACAGATGCCCTAGCCGCCAAGGCTAGACCAGCTAACGCTTGCACCGTCCAAGATGATTGAAGAATTGTAGATCTCAAGCAGGATCAACAATAGCAACGCCATCGCAATCATAAATCCAACCATGACCGGAGTTGTTCCCCAGCCAGGAACGAACTTGCCTGCTTCGGAATTGAATGGCTTAAGGATGTCGCCTAACCAGGTTTGTCTTGCCATAGGTCACCTGTAACAATAATAATGAACAAAGTTTTTTAACATTCGTTAATATTATAAAGGAACCTGACTCAAAAAATTATGCAACTCTCAGACCCGGCAACAGTTCTTATCATTACTTTGGCGGCAACCGTCATTGCATTCACGGTCTACGCTGTATACACAGCCTTCGGTCCGCCAGCTCAGGCACTCGCTGATCCCTTTGAAGAACACGAAGATTAATTGTAGGGGATCAAGTCAGATTCATCTGGCTCCCTCTGCTGTCCTGCGGCAAGAAGGTGCGATCGCAAGGTATCTCTGCCACGGGTTCAGTAAGCGTAAACTCGCCTGACTCAATCCACTGTTTAAGCTCTATTGCCACCTGTCGCGATAAGTGGAGACTCGCAAGGGGAGCTGTGCGAACTCGCTTGCGTTCAATCGTTAGTGAACCTGACTTTAGCTGCGCATAGCTCACGAGTCCAAAGGTCGGTCTCACCCGTCGAGGAATTGAGAAATCGATCACAGGTGCAACTAGCTCTTGGTCGCTGACGGCGCAGGCTTGAATCACGGATTCATCCAGCACGGGTAGGGGAACACCCACGCCTAGCATGAGCGAGGGGCCATAGTTTTTGAAATGGCAGCCCCGAACCCACTCAGAGTTCATCTGCTTGGCATCACCAATCAAAGCTAGCGTCGCGGCGGGGCCAATGGGAGTATTGTTGGCCAACCTTTTCTGCAGCGGAAAATGCTGGGTACCTTCCCAGGTAACGTAGCCAATTCCGCCCCCGAGAAAAATTTTTGTACCCACTCCAACGAGTCTTAGCTTAGGGTCGTTGAGGAGAGGCGAAAGAGCACCGGGATTTGAATAAACCGCATTGCCCAACTGAGGCTGCAGCGGTCCCAAATAGGTATTGAGGAGCCGATCGCCTCCGTTGACGCCCACTAGAAAGTTTTGATAAAGGTTACGCGGATTAAAAAGGTAAAACTGATTGATGCTCTCGCGCGTGATCAGCGTGTTCATGGCCGAGCGTGGATAGCAGTCTGTGCTTTGGCCTAGCGCACGCAGCGGCAGAGCTTTCCCGGCAATCAAGTCTTCGATGACATGCCCACCACCCCGCTCACGAGCATCTTCTCCATCGTTATCGCTAATACCGGTCTCAGCAGGCTGAGAGGCACCCAAATAAAGATCGACAGCACCAAAGCCAGAGTAAGCCAACACCCCATCAATCCAGCACTGACGAATTTTGATCGGCGGATCGGTATGTCCCAAATTGAGAATAGCGCCGGAGGATTCCATCGGTTCAAAGGTGCCAGTGGTCACCACATCAACCTCTTGAGCCGTTTGGGGAACGCCGACTTCTGCAACCCGAGCCTTGAGAGCTTCGACAGTCAGCACGTTAACCGAGCCCTGACGAATTTTGTGATTGATATCAGCAATCGTGCGCAGGGAAGTCATATCGTGATTGCGGCACCCGCAAGAGATGGAAGTCTGCCCCTATCTTACGGCTCGGAAGCTGAGTTATGGGCGGTCTTGGATAGGGACAAAAGAGGTTCTACTCTCCACCGCTAGGCTGCACAGGAGAACTTGAGGGGAAGCGGCTTGGCAATCCCGAATCCTTGTACGTAGTCAACTCCCATGCTTTTCAGCCTTTTCAGCGTGATGTCGTTCTCGACGCATTCAGCAATAGTCGAGATGCCCAGCTCATGACTGAGGTGATTAAAGCAGTCCACAATGGCGGCGTCGGTGTGACTGCTCACAAGCTGCTTAATAAATCCACCATCAATTTTGAGATAGTCGACCGGTAAGTTTTTCAAGTAGGCGAGGGAACTCATGCCGCGTCCGAAATCATCGAGAGCGAAGCTGCAGCCCAGCTGCCTCAAGGATTGAATAAACTGAGCGGCCTGATCGAGATCGGAAATAGCAGCGGTCTCAGTAATTTCAAAACAAATCGTCTCGGGCAGAATCTGGTAGCGAGCCAATTGATCCTGCAAAAATGTCAAAAACTGAGGGCTGTTGATGCTGGTGCCCGACAGGTTGATGTTGTAGAGACAGCGAAGATTCTTGGCCCTTGATTGACGCGTTTGATAGTGACGACAAAAGGTCTCAACCACCCAGCGATCGATCATGGGCATTAAATCATAGCGCTCAGCCGCAGGGATAAAGTCCATCGGCAGAACGAGCGTTCCGTCGCTCTCAACGAGCCGCAGCAAGACCTCGCAATGGATATCAGGGTGGGCAGCGATTAGAGGGCGGATGGGCTGACTATAGAGACGAAAGCGACCCTTCTCTAGAGCCTCATGAATGCGAGCAACCCACTGGCGCTCATTGCGCTGCTGTGCGAGTTCTTGATCGGTACTGCGGTAGATATGAAGATTGTTTCGCCCCTTTTGCTTGGCGGCAAAGCAGGCTGCATCTGCCGCACTGAGAGCCATTGGTGCATCGTGGATATCGGCGTCAATGCAGACCAGACCAATGCTAGCGCTGACGTTGAATCGTTGGCCCTGCCATTTGAAGGGGGTCTCTTGTAGCCGTTCTCGTAGGTCGTCTGCCGTTTGGGAGGCTTGCTCTAAGGAGCATTGATGGAGCAAGAGGCCAAATTCATCACCGCTGAGGCGCGCTAAGGTATCTGTTGATCGCGTCCATTGCTTCAATAGGTTCGTCACCTGCTTGAGTAACTGATCGCCGGCAACATGGCCACAGGTATCGTTGATCACTTTGAATTGATCAAGGTCGATGCAGCACAAAACGCTTTGTTGATCCGTGTCTTTGACTCTAGTAATCGTCTCGATCAGCTTTTGTTCAAAGGTTCGTCGATTCATTAACTGGGTCAGACTGTCATGGGTTGCATGCCAAGAAAGATCCTGTTCTAGCTGATGAGACTGGGTGACATCGTTGAAAACAACCACAGTGCCGAGGGGCTGCCCATCTTGGTTGTGAATGGGCATGACAACAATGTCGACGAGGTGTTCACTACCGCCTTGATTGAGGAGCAGACCCAACTGGTATTCACGGGCATCTGGCCGTTCTAGCGGGCTGATCAGGGGTTGACGACTGACCTCATCAACGACCCGAAAGACCGTCATTAAAGGATGGGACTGGGCCTCTACTGTAGACCACCCGGTTAGGCGTTCGGCGGCGGGGTTGAGGGTCTGAATTTCGCCCTCTAGATCAACGGTAATCACAGCATCTCTGACAGCCTGCAGCGTTACTTGAGCGAGGGATTGTTCATGAGCCAGCACAGCTTCTAGATGATGACGCTGAGCAATTTCTTGCTGCAGGGTGTCATGGAGGGCGGGCTGACTTTGCTGTCGCTGCTGCAGCACCTGCTTGAGACGACGTTTTTCGGCGTCGGCGCGCTGTCGCTTGATCAGTTCGGCTTGGGCAACGCTATAGAGATCGCCTTGACGAATTGCGATCGCAACCAATGTACTCAACTGCTCTAGTGTCTCCATCTCAGCAGCCTGCCACTGCCGAGGGGCCGAACAGTGCTGCACCACCAGTAGCCCCCATAATTGAGCCTGCTGAGAACGCCCCTGAAGAGCGCTAGCAGCCCAACCACCAAGCGTTGAGGCCTGTTGATGGTCCTGGAGAACGGGCATGATCAGATGCGAGCGAGCCTGGAGTGCCGTCAAAAAATTACGATGGTCCTCTGACAAGTCACCGTTTTCTGCAGAGGTGACGGTCAGATCGGCAATCGCCTGTCCTGCACCTTTTAAGTAGGATTCAATCCAGTCAGAGCTTGAAGAGCGAGCGTCAATTTCTGTCCCCAAAAGCGAAGGAACTCCGGCCCCCGCCGACTCCATAACCACCATGCCGCGCCAGTCAGCACCGAACCGACAGAGAATCACCCGCTCCGCTGCGAAAAAGTGCTGCAGGTCAGTAACGGTGGCCTGCAGAATTTCGCTAGAGCTAAGCGACCGCCGCATTCGCAGTGTTAAAGCGGCTAAAAGGGCGTCGCGGTTAGCCGAAATCTCGGTAAGTGGAGGGTCTGAAGCCAACGGTTTTGGGTGATCTGCAGCTTGAGACGATGAATCATTGGATGACATAGCCGAATGAAACCTGAGTCGATGTTCTTTGGCCCATTTGCATAGGCTTCCCCGCTGCACTATGAATCTGACAGAACTAGGCCATTATTTAGAATTTTGTTACTAAATTTGAGATTTTAATCGGTGCGGACCGACTCTCGCCTGAACACGACAGAAGACATAAACCCGGTAGCATCTCACTTTAGCTAAAGTATTGCACGGCCTTCTCCCTAAATCCCTCTCCTAATTCTGAGCGCGGGACTTTAAGCGCTTTTATATGGGAATACAGCTTTATTTCGAAGACATCGCTCCTAATTCGGAGCGTTATTCTGCGCCGAAAGCTCAAATAGCTCGGGTACCGTCACAAATTGATAGCCACGTTTCTTAAGCTCTTTGATCGCCTGAGGCAGCATAGAGGCTGTTTTGAGACGATCCCCACCACCGTCATGCATGAGGATAATCGCCCCTGGTTTAGCACCTGCGAGAATATTAGCCAAAATTCTGGATGACGAGATACGGGAGGTGTCTCCTGAATCCTGAGACCACATAATTGAGCTGTATTTGTGGGCGTTGGCATATTTGACAAGGCCATTGTGGAGCTTGCCACCTGGGGGCCGGAACAGGGCCGTCTTTACGCCCGTTTCCTTGTAGATGATGTCCGCTGTTTTTTTCAGTTGAACGGCGGCCTCTGCTGATGAAAATTTGTGATAGCGATGATTCCAGGTGTGATTGGCTAAAACATGTCCCTCAGCAACGACCTGCCGAAGCTGTTCGGGATAGGTCTGTACGTGCAGGCCAACGACAAAGAAAGTGGCCCTGACGCCGTGGGCCTTGAGCGTGTAGAGAATATTATTGGTGACCTCAGGCCACGGACCATCATCAAAGGTGAGGGCAATATATTTTTGATCAGGTTTTAGCTTGACGTCTTTAATGGTTTTGCCCACAAACTGCGGCGGTACAGTGACGTTGTACAGCTTTTGCTTCTCTGCTTCAGCAATGAGTCCAGCGGTGTGAGCAAAGGCAGCCTCTGATTCCGCTATGAGCGTTGCTTGGCTGATGGCGCTGGGATTCACCAAGTTTGGCACCGCGGTGCGTAAACCCGTGAACTGCCACACCAGTCCCCCGATCCCCAGTAGCGCTGCCCCCACAACAGCTAAACTCCAGGAACGATTATTACTCGTCGAGTAGGCCATTTTGATCGTCTAATTTTTGATCGTCTAATTTTGGAATTTTTAAAGAGCTAGAGCAGCACAGAAAACTAAATAAGTGACCCACATTCCCCGACATAGCATAACACTGGGAAGCCGAATGCTAGGGCCGTGAACGCAGTGTCATACACTGTGAATCAAAGACTTACGCCCTGTTTTGGCGAATAAAACCTTTAATCATTATTTTAGATACGGTCTATGTCTGCTTCACCTGCCGCTACGGTGCCAACTGCCCAAAGACGCCTGCGTTCTCTTGATGTCTTTCGAGGAATTGCGATCGCAGGTATGCTCTTGGTCAACAAGGCTGGGATCACAGCGGAGGTCTATCCCTGGCTAGCCCACGCAGACTGGGATGGCTGGACTTTAGCAGATCTTGTGTTTCCGTTTTTTTTATACATCGTTGGCGTGGCAATGGCCTTTTCCCTGGCAAAGTATACGTCAAACAATCAACCGACCCCGGCGGTCTACTGGCGGATCGTGCGGCGGGGGCTGCTGCTGTTCGCGCTGGGGCTGCTGCTCAACGGCTTCTGGTCCTACGACCTCAGCACGATTCGAGTGATGGGCGTTCTACAGCGGATTAGCTTGGCCTATGTCGTGACGGCGCTGCTGGTATTGAAGCTACCGCGCAAGGCTCAGTGGGGAGCGACAGCAGTTTTGCTGATCGGCTACTGGCTGGCACTGACAGTGATTCCGGTGCCAGAGTATGGGGCCGGGACTTTGACGCGGGTCGGCAATTTTGGGGCCTATATTGATCGTCTGATTATTCCTAGCGCTCATCTGTATGCTGGAGACCAGTTTGAGAATATGGGCGACCCGGAGGGATTGTTCGGGACTTTACCTGCGATCGCAACCACTCTACTCGGCTACTTCACAGGGACATGGCTGCGAACCACGGCTGTAATCAAAGGCGTACGGTCATCAAGCCAAAGCACCACATTGGCAATGTTCGGCCTCGGTAGCCTAGTGGTGGGACAGGTCTGGAGCATCTGGTTCCCGATCAACAAAAAGCTCTGGAGCAGCTCTTTTGTGATGTTCACGGTGGGGCTGGCGCTGCTGCTGTTGGCCGCCTGTTACGAACTGATTGAGGTACGCGGTCAAAAACGCTGGGGTAAACCGCTAGAGGTGCTGGGACTTAATTCGATTTTTATCTTTGTTGCGTCAGTCTTGGTGATTAAGCTGCTCGTGAAAACAAACATCGGCTCTGGAGACGAAGCGCCATCGACATATACATGGATCTATGAGCATGTTTTCTTGAGCTGGTCAGGCGCAGCCACGGCAGGCTTCTTGTTCTCCTTTGCAACTCTGCTATTTTGGTGGGTAGTGGCCTACGGTCTGCACTGGCGGCGGTGGTACATCACTGTTTGAACAATAGCTTCAACATTTAGGAGGGAACAGCGATGCTAAAGTGTCGAACGCTAATTCTGGTAATGGGATTGACGCTGAGTTTTGTCCTCTGCTCAGCACTTCCCGCACGAGCGACTCAATGGCAGCAGGTGGCAGAATCAGCCGAGGGTAATGTACGTCAATACATCGATACTGATTCTATACAACGATCAGGGAGGTTTGTGACTGTAGCCAGCTACATGGAAGCGATCCAGGCTACAGGGACTGAGACTGAGAATTACACCACTGAGTATGATTGTGAACGCGATCGCTACCGAGATATCGAGCCAGAGCAGCAGCCCAGCAAAGGCAACTGGGAACCTATTGAGGATGATCCCCTCAATGAAGCAGCTCGACAATCAGCTTGTGACCAGTAAAATGTGCGATTGATACTAATATTTTCATCCCATCTTCCTTGTCTCCATGACTTTTGAGCACAAACCCCGCATTTTGTTTTTGTACGGTTCCTTACGGGAGCGTTCCTACAGTCGCCTTGCAGCAGAAGAAGCCGCGCGAATCATTGAAGAGATTGGTGCAGAGGTCCGTTTCTTTGATCCTCGGGGACTGCCGCTGCACGGTGCTGAACCTGAAACCCATCCTAAAGTGCAGGAACTGCGGACCCTTGTGCAGTGGTCAGAGGGGCAGGCATGGTCGAGTCCTGAACTCCACGGCAATATTTCGGGCTTGATGAAAACTCAGATTGACTGGGTGCCCCTAACGCTAGGCGCAATCCGGCCCACCCAAGGGAAAACGCTAGCGGTGATGCAAGTCTCTGGCGGATCCCAATCGTTCAATGCAGTTAACTCAATGCGCCTATTGGGCCGCTGGATGCGGATGTTTACCATTCCCAATCAATCGTCTGTTGCCAAAGCCTATCAGGAGTTCCATGAAGACGGCACGATGAAAGACTCTGCCTATCGCGATCGCATCGTAGATGTCATGGAAGAACTCTACAAGTTCACCCTACTGCTGCGGGACAAGGTCGATCATCTCACCGATCGTCATAGTGAGCGCAAAGCTGAAGCCAGCAAAAAAGCATCTGAGACCTAATGCCGTCTTGGCCTCCTACTCGCTACCTTATCTTTGAAGCCAGTATCGAAAAACGAGCAATTGAAGCGGTTTCTTTGAACAAGGCTGCCGATCAGCCTGCAGGATGCCGCAGGCAGAGCTATCGGAGACAACAGTGGATTATCCTCAAGAATCATTTATGCCACACGAACCTTATTCCACACTGATTGAAACTCTTCTCGGTCGCTACTTGAGCGGTGAGTTTCTGTCCAAAGAAGCTTTACAGCATGCCTTCGCAACGGAGTGGCAGCAGTTAAGTTCGCAAATGACTGTCGAGGGAGAGCTGCTAGAACGCTGTTTATCTGAGCGAGAGCAGGAGCTTCAGGCTCAGGCGGGTCAATTTTCAAAGGATCAAGTCCCAGCAAAGGTTGAGCGCTCATGTCGTGGCATGAAAATGCTGCAAAAGGCTTGGGAAGAGCTAGCCGTCAAAACACAGAATGCAACGATCATTACCGCTGCCACTCAAAAAATTGTCGCAGCTCCAGACAAACAACAGGCATTGCTTGCCTTACTCGGAGAGCTAGATCTCAATCGCACCCCTATCTTTACAAACCAGGATATTGAGCAACTGGCTGCTGCACTCAAGCAAAGCGGGCAGAATCGTAGTCTCGCTGCAGCGCAGGATCTCAAGCAGGTCACTTCTGGCCTCAAGAAGGGCTTGGCAGCTTGTCGTCGGCTGCAGAGCCATGTCACCGGCTGGATTTTCGATGCCCCAACGAGAGAAGCGGGTTTTCAAAGGGGCCAAAGCCCTTGGGAGTTTTGGGCTAGGAAGCTGGACGCAACTCCGACCCAAACGACAAACGCCTTTTTTCAGGCTGAACCGGCTCAGCCGTTGGCGCGGTTATCTTTAACCCAAACATTGTTCAAGCTCATTGCTCAGCAACAGATCTCTATTCAACAGTGGGCAGCCCAAGCCTCGACCTGTCAGTTGAGTGACTGGATTGAGCTGATGATTGTGATGCGGTTCCTGCAGCGGGGGTTAGTGTCATGGTTTGATCAGCAGGCCTATGACACAAGAGTGGGGCCAAAACTCTCGATCTCGTCATATCTGACGTTTGCCAGCATCTGGTCTGAGCTAGCGGTTGGGACCCGGCAACTGGCTCAACAGCAAAGCTTTTCCGACGCATACTTCCAGATCACGCTGCAAATTTTACGCAGCTTTGCTCAGCAGTCCTATTTCCCGCTCTACGGTGGCGTCTTTGCGGCCTTTGACGGTGGCTATCTGAATATGACCCTGGACTATCTAGATGTCCCGCTTAAGCAAGTGGAGGGAACCCATGAGAAAGCCCGCATTCTGACGCTCCTCGGCTACTCTCAAAGAGCTTTGGGACGCAATCAACAGGCACTTGACTTTCATCAGCAGGCTTTGGATGTTGCTCGAACGGCCAAAGATAGAGCCTGTGAGATTGCCAACCTCAATCACCTCAGTCGGACTCATATCTCTCTGAAGGAATATGCTCAAGCGATTGATGACAGCCAGCGGGCTTTGATCCTCAGTCGTGAGCAAGGTGATCGTCGAGGTGAGGCAAATTCGCTCACTAATTTGGGGTTCAGTCAAGTTTGCGCGGCGCAGCAACTAGAGCAAGCGGATCCAGATCGCTACGTTATTTCTATGCGCTATCTTCAGCAGGGATTAGAGATCGCAGAGAAGTTAAACGATCTGCAGAGTCAGGCGTTGTGTCACAGCAGTCTAGGTATTGCACACCTAACATTGTCTCAGCCACAAGAGGCGATCCGTGCCCTTGAAGCCGGTTTAGGAGCCGCAAATCTGTCAGGCGACTCGTATCTTAAGGGATTGAACTTCACTAATTTAGCTGAAGCCTTTCATGTTTTAGAACAGCCCGCGTCTGCAATTCATTACGGTTGTCTGGGGATGTATCTGCTCAAGCAAATTGAGTCTCCTGACTGGTCTCAAGCCGCAGGATTGCTCACTGTGCTCAAAGGAAAAGTCGGTGCAGATGCTTTTCAAGATCTGCTTCAAGAGCAGCGCCCTAGAATCATTCAAGAAATTGGAGTAGACGGATATGACTTTATCCCTGAGCTGCTGGCTCAATACTAGTCAACATCCTCTAAAGATTAATTTTCCCCTTCGTTATCAACTGGTAACCACCGACAAAGCTGGCCGTCGATAGGCAGAATTGCCACAGGCTTGTGGGCTGTAGGACAGCTCGACTGCTGACGAAGACAAGTAAAACACCTAGCCCCATTGCAATCCAGCCAAGGGATTTCAGTTCTTTGGGAAAGAAGAATAGAGAGATGATACCGCTCGTAAGACACAGTACGGAGGAGTCAGCAGCAAGCCCGCGCCACCAGTAGGGAGAGACATTTGTCGTGAAGTAGATGTTTTGGCCCAGTACGTATAAGCCAAGCAATACAAGCACTAATCCCAAAAATCTGCCGAGAAGTTTCATGCGCTGTTGATCACCGTATGCTGACTAACTTAGTTTTCCCTAACAGCAGAAAGTTTTACGACAGGGCCTTGACAACACATTCGTAGGGATTACAACGCTCTCATCTATTTAGTTAAGAGTCTTGAGTCTTTGCTGGTATTTGTCATATGCAATATTGACTGCTTGCATATTAGCTTGAGCATGGGTGCAGATACTGGAATCAGGATGGTGTCGCTTCGCAAGTTGATAATATGCCTGCTTGACGGCTGTAGGTGTTGCGTTTTGATCTACCCCTAATACTTGCCACCATTCGCCCACTGCTTGCTTATTCTCAGGCATGAAGGTGCATGCAATGTTCTCTAGCCTTTGGAAGCAAAATTGCTTGTTGGAGAAGATTTGAGCTTCCAGTCTCAATAGGCTCTCTTTAGAAAATTTAGGTGAGCACAGCGAAAGTCCCATCTTTGCCTTGAGTTCCTCTAGCTCAGAATCGATCTGAAATTGGCGAAATCTTCGATCAAGAGATTGACCAGTAAGAATTTGACTTGTTGCGTTGCTTGCACCCGAAGGAATGTTGAGGTTCTTTTTGAGATGCTCTAGGTCGTCGTCCAACTGCCACTCTAAAAATTTTTGTGCCAAAGGGTCGTTGCCAAACTGATTCTCTAGAGCTTCTATGTTTAGCTCTAAGAGTGCTTGAGTATAGCTTTCCTGCCAAGACACTCTACTGTCCATACGCTCAAAGACTTGAGATGCAGGTTCTTTGGTACCTCCTCGATCCAGACTTTTCAGTAAACCATACACTGCTAGTCCAACAACTGATCCTGCAACCGTCAGAGGAGCCAGTCCCAGGCTAATAGCAGTTCCTTTCGCGGCTAACCCCATACCACCGACATGGAGGGAAACTGCTGCTCCACCCAAGCCTCCTAATGCAGCCGCGCTCAGCGCTGATGCATCACCCTCAACAACCGCCCGGAAAAGACCGTAGCTGGCAGCACCTGCTGTTGCACCAGCAAGGGTCACAGGCGTCATGCCTATGCCAATGGCAGTCCCAGAGAAAGCTAATCCCATGCCTCCAACGTTGACTGATACCCAAGAACCTGCTGCTGCACCACCAGCAACAAAGGCTGCTCCTTGACCCAAATCGTGCGCCATTCGTTTTTGCTCTAGACATTAGCTAAAGATTATGTTGCCTATGTCGTTCTCCACATCGTGAAAAATACTGAAATCTGTGGGTTTCAAACGGATATTGACGTCTTTTTAAGGAGCAGAGCCAGAAACTAAATCTAACGAGAGTCGATAAAGATATCGTCGAGAAACACCAAGGATTGAGGCCAGTTGCCGACTTGCCTGCGAGGGCGAGATGCCCTGATCAATTAAAGTTTGTAGCTTTTGTCTTAGTTCGTCATCTGTGTGGACAGTCTCTACAATTGGTTTGCCAGCAATGATCAACGTATATTCTCCCCGTGGATTTTGAGTTTCGTACTTTGAGATCGCATCCTCCACCGTCCCTCGCCAAAAGGTCTCATGGAGCTTTGTAAGTTCCCGCGCAATCACGATCTGCCTATCAGCCCCCAACGTTGTACATAAATCCTGCAGCGTTTGCCGCAGTCGATGGGGAGATTCATACAGAATGATCGTCCGAGGTTCTGCTTCAAATTGAGCAAGATGGTCCCGTCGCTCAGC
Organism: Acaryochloris thomasi RCC1774; assembly: GCF_003231495.1. Lineage (NCBI taxonomy): Bacteria > Bacillati > Cyanobacteriota > Cyanophyceae > Acaryochloridales > Acaryochloridaceae > Acaryochloris > Acaryochloris thomasi. The sequence continues at coordinate 52,812 of NZ_PQWO01000011.1, read as the reverse complement.
GCCCTTAGCGGCTAAGAAACCTTCAAAGCAAAAGCGATCGCTGGGCAGTCCAGAAGCGGTTAAAGCCGTTAATGCTGCACTGGGACCGGGAATAGGTACGACATTAATATTGGCTGCCACGCATGTCTGGACAAGCTCATAGCCAGGATCAGAAATTCCGGGTAGACCTGCATCGCTGACGAGGGCTAAGGACTGTCCCTGCTGCAGTCGGGCGAGTAGTTCAGGTGCACGCTGCTTGTGGTTGTGTTGGTGGTAGCTAATCTGGGGTGTTTTGATTTCGAAATGATGCAGCAGTTTGCCGGTGTGACGGGTGTCTTCAGATGCGATCGCATCCACCATCTTCAGAATGCGAATGGCTCTAAAGCTAATATCTTCGAGGTTGCCAATGGGAGTCCCCACCACATAAAGCTCACCTAATGAGTGATCGGGAACCTGCGGCATCATAAAGTCCTGAAACGTAGAAAGGGCAGGTGTAACACCTACCCTTATCTTAAAATTAGTTCAGCTCAATAGCTGAAAATTTATTAATACCCCCAAGGGAATTCGAATCCCTGTCGCCTCCGTGAAAGGGAGGTGTCCTAGGCCTCTAGACGATGGGGGCCTGTTTGTCTTACGACCTTACTAAGTTAGCGAAAGAAGATACCTCTGTCAACGGGCTGAGTCCGATTTTCTAAGGCATTGACTAAATTTAGTGTCAGACTCCAGAGCAGCTTAACCGGACTCTCACCAGTCAGCCCTAAGAATGCCTTAGGATACAAGTGAAATCGGGTACCGCACTACAGGCAAAGTTGATCATGAAGCTCGGTAAATCACTCCCTCCCTCCGCGATCATCTCCCTCGGTAAGTTTGTCTGGACAACGATGTGGCAGGTGATGATGTCTCAGATGGCCCCACGCGATCGCAAAGGCTCTTACCTACGTCCCGCCAGCCAGTTTCGAGACACCATTAGTCCCGAATCAGATCATCCCTACCCGCCAGAATCAGGGCGATATCATCTCTACGTGGGTCTCGGCTGTCCCTGGGCACACCGAACGTTAGTGGTACGCACCCTCAAAGGATTAGAAGAGGCCATTGGCGTCACCGTCGTTGCGCCTTCAGCAACAGCAGGCGGCTGGATCTTTGAGTCAGAGCATCAAGGCTGCAAAACGCTAAGAGACCTATACACGCTCGCAAAATCGGGTTATCAGGGACGAGCAACGGTGCCGGTCCTTTGGGATCAAAAGACGAAGACAATTGTCAATAATGAAAGTGCTGAGATCATTGTGATTCTCAACTCTCAGTTCAACGAGTTTGCCCAACACCCTGAACTGGATCTGTATCCTGAATCTCAGAGTTCAGACATTGAGACCTGGAACGAGAAGATCTATCCCGCCATCAACAACGGCGTCTATCGCTGCGGCTTTGCTCAGACTCAAATTGCCTATGACGAAGCCTGCGGTCAACTGTTTACAGCTCTGGATGAAATCGATGCTGCCCTGGCGACCCATCGCTATCTCTGTGGTGATCACGTTACCCTAGCGGACGTAAGACTATTCACGACGCTGTATCGATTTGATACAGTCTACTACGGCTTATTTAAATGCAATCGCCGCCGCATTAAGGACTATCAGTATTTAGGCGCGTATTTGCGAGATCTTTATCAGCTTCCGGGGGTTGCTGAAACCTGTAATGTTGAGGCAGTGAAGCGCGATTATTACGGAATGTTGTTCCCACTTAATCCTGGCGCAATCATTCCGGCTGGCCCTGACTTAGAAGACTTGAGGGTGCCTCATGGTCGTGAAAGCGTTAGTCAAACACCTTCTGCGGTTTAAGGCGAATTCTATTCGCTAGCCTTAACGACAATACATTTGTAGAGTTTGCAACGCTTTTGTCAGTATCCTCGTACATCAGATTCTGCTGCACTTCAAATTTAAATCAACGCATGTTCGGGCGTTGTGGAAGCTTTCAGCAAACTACCGACCTCTAGATTCCTCAACTGCGCTTAAGATATCTTTCTGCGATACGTCTGACTTGAAGCCTTTGATATCAAAGGGAGATTCTTTCGTCTTCCTAGCTCTTACAGAGAACGTCGTTCCATCTCGTCTCTTTATCAAGACTTCCTCTGACTGTGCCTGGTTTAACAGTTCTGATAACTGCTGACGAGCTTCTGAATATGTGTAAACTCTCATCTTCTACTCCAGTATTTCTATATTCATAGTCTGTGCCACCGCCTTTAGCCGTTGATCGAGCGTTATAAGAGGGCTTGATAAAGCCAATGCACACTGCAGAAAGTAGGCATCGTAAGCATAAATATTTTGTTGAATAGCTATATCTAAAGCTTTAGGAATATCAACTTTGGCAAGACTGACTGGAATTTTCTGAGTGATGTGATAAATCGCTGTAACATCATTCCCTCAATCTGATGCCTTTTTACCATTGCCGATAGTGCGTTACCTATTTCATAGGGCAAGATTTCTGGAGCATAAAGCGAACAGCCTTCTGTTACTTCAATAATGCGGTCTTTGCTTTCTTCCTCAAGCGTCACTGCCAAAAATATATTGGTGTCTGCAACAATATTCATTCTCCAATTGTACAATTGTCTAAAGCGAGTATCAACGGTTCTTTCTTACACTGCGTTAACAGATGCACCAATTGTCTGGTTCAATCTTCTCTACTACGGGACAGAATAGGGTTTTGGTTGAATATCACGTTTGAGATAGAGCGGATGTCTTGGCTCTCCTTTCTGGGTCAGACCTAGACAGTGGAGTGGACCTACTTCAGCTAGCAGCTTGCTCGCAACTTTCCCCCGATTTTGATACTGCCCATGATTGCCCCAGGCCAGCAGGATCATCTGGGCCGATCGCGCTGACTCTATGAGGATGCGATCGCAACTCTCCCCCACCGGCTTTTTAGCTTGACGTAGTTCTGCTGGCTTTGAGGTGCAATAGGCAAACAGATTGACCACTTCTAGCGCCCCATAGCCCCAGGACTGAGCAAACCGAATACAGCGCCGAATTGTCGGATCATTGGTCTGGGCATCCGCTCGGCTGGGATTGAGCATCACGAACGTGAGCAAAGAACCTCGGGCATCCCACCGCCGCCACAAGCGGTAGCGATAGGCACCCGAGTCATCAAAGGTCGCGCCAGATTCTAGCAAGGTGCTAATCGAGTTCAGCTCTCGTTTGGCTCAGCTTTTGACTACTTTCCACTAGATCGATGAAGCCTTGACGGTAGCCGCGTTGATCTTCACCTTGGGACTGTTTCGCCAACTCTAAAACGCTGGCGTAGCTGGTGTCCCCCTTCAACTCAGACTCTCGCAGCATCATGCCGAACATGGCAACGGCTGACGAAAACTTGAGATTGTCAGAAGCTGAGCCAATGGTACCGCTCCCCTCTGTGATGGGTTGGCTAATCAACTGACTCTTCCGTCCAGTGGGGGCTTTGTAGCGCAGCTTTACCTGCATCAGTTCGTCGCTGCCTGAGTCAGAGGCCTGGGGCTTTTGGTATTTGAGCGGATCAACATCCGGTAGCTCAATATCTGTCTCTACGCCAGCAGGAATCACTTCATAGAGAGCCGTCACCGTATGGCCTGATCCAATTTCTCCAGCATCTTTACGATCGTCATTAAAATCTTCCGCTCTTAGAAGCCGATTTTCATATCCAATTAAGCGGTAAGCCTGCACTTTATCAGGATTGAACTCGACTTGGATCTTGACATCTTTGGCGATGGTGAACAGGGTACTCCGCAGGTCGTGGACGAGAACCTTCTGGGCTTCGAGAATATTATCGAGGTAGGCATAGTTACCATTACCCTTATCGGCCAATAGCTCCATCTTGGCGTCTTTGTAGTTGCCGGTGCCGAAGCCCAATACAGTCAAAAAGATGCCTTCATCTCGCTTCTTCTCAATTAAGCGCTCTAGCTCTGCATCACTGGAGACGCCGACATTGAAGTCGCCATCGGTGGCTAGAATCACCCGGTTATTGCCGTCCTTGAGCAAATTTCGCTTTGCCAAGTCATAGGCTTTAACGATGCCTTCACCGCCTGCAGTGGTTCCACCGGCCTCTAGGCGGTTGATAGCCTCCATAATCTTTGTTTTCTGACTGCCGAGTGTAGGCTCCAGCACCACGCCCGCATTACCGGCATAGACGACGATGCTCACTTTATCCTGGACGTCGAGCTGCTGGACAAGCTGGCATAGCGACTTTTTGACCAGCGGTAGCTTATTAGCCTGCCGCATAGAACCCGAAACATCCATCAAAAAGACGAGATTGCTGGGTTGTTGAGTGGTCAACTCTTTCCCTTTGAGACCCACTTGGACAAGCTTATTTTTAGCGTTCCAGGGGGTTGTGGCGACCTCTGTGGTGACGGAGAAGGGCTGGTCGCCTGTGGGCTGCGGATAGTCATAGGAAAAGTAGTTAATCATCTCCTCTAGGCGCACCGCATCTTTAGGGGGGAGCTGTCCCTGGCGCACAAAGCGACGGACATTGCTGTAGGAAGCGGTGTCTACATCGATAGAGAAGGTAGATAGTGGGGCTTGAGTGGGTCGCTGAAAAGGGTTTTCGTTGATGCGATCGTATTCTTCGGTACTGAAGGTGCCCGGTGGATGAATGCGATCGATGTCCCCATTGATGGGGGGTAAAGGACGCGGAGACAAGCTGGGTTTCTGGATAGCTCTGGTGCGAGAACCGATGGCTCTAGACTTTTGTTCGGTTAGGGACTGGCTGCGACTAAAGGGAGCCGGTGCTGCTTGATTTAATTGACCAACGGTACCTCGAAGTGAAGAGGGCGAACCTCCGAAGCGACCGGGGGCAGGATAAAAACCATTCTCCCTATCAACAGGACGGGGCTGTCGCAGTGATGCCAGCTCAGTGGCGTAATTTCGCTTGAGTTTTTCCAGTAAGGCTAAATCTGCAGAGCGGAGCTGAATTTTGCTGTTTGGTGCTTGACCTGCATCGACTCGACTCACAAAGCGATTGAGGCTCTGAGCAAAGTCCAGTCGGGTCATCCCTAGCTCTGTTTGAAGCGTTTCTCCGCTGGCATAGCGCTCGAAAAGTTGCCGGAGAATCTTCACGTCAGGATGAGAAGGCAGCATCACCTCTTCATCGGTACAGGCTTTGATAGTGTGATCAGGCTGAGGTTTAGCAATCGCAGGCCCTGGGATTTGTGTCCCCAAGGCCAGTAACATAGCTGCCAATGCACTCCAGCGCGGTCCTTGACTCATCCACTGTTTTTTATTCATTGCGTTTACCCCTAAAAATCATTACTTTGGCGCTGACTGCGACGTCCCCAGATCTTGAGTCAGGCTGCAATATCTCAGGCTAATTCTAGCCGATGCTTTTTCCGCTAAGGATTCGGTTTCAAAAACGGAACAGCAGCAATTTTCAGTGAGACACCTGTGTGGCTCTTAAGATATGGCGCTAGGTATGGACAAAAAACGACTGAACTTAATTTATATTTGGGACAGCCAGGATGACTGATGATGCTTTCCCTATCGCTAAGGTGCGATCGCAAGCATTTCCCCATGAGTCAGAACCGGCATCGCTCTACAAAGGAATTCTATGGGCAAGATCTTGTTAATAGGCGCTCAGGGACAGGTAGGGCAAGTCCTCCATCAGGTTCTTTCACCGCTGGCTGAAGTGGTTGCTGTGGGCAGATCCGATCTAGACCTATTAGAGTCGGACAAGATCCGTCAGGTGATTGCCGCAACGCGTCCTGAAGTTGTGATCAATGCAGCAGCCTACACGGCAGTGGATAAGGCTGAGGCTGAGGTCGAGATGGCCTATGCCATCAATGGCACAGCCCCAAAGGTTATAGCTGAAGCAGTTCAAGAGCTGGGGGCAACGCTAATCCATCTTTCGACAGACTACGTTTTCAAGGGTGATAACAGCGTTCCTTATCTAGAGCAGGATCTTCCTGGACCGCTGGGTATTTATGGAAAATCTAAGCTGGCTGGGGAATTAGAGGTGCAGCAGGGGTGCGATCGCAACATCATTCTGCGCACCGCCTGGGTATACGGTGTATACGGCAAAGGCAATTTTGTTAAAACAATGCTGCGTCTGAGCAACGAACGTCCAGAGGTGCGTGTAGTGGCCGATCAGGTGGGGACGCCTACGTGGGCGCAGCATATTGCTGAGGCGGTGGCCCATTTAGTGCAGGCTTCTGAGAACACCAGCGATGATTTTTACGGTGTCTATCACTTTACCAACAGCGGGGTGTGTAGCTGGTACGACTTTGCGATCGCAATCTTTGAAGAAGCCCATCAACTGGCTCTGATCACTCAAAAACCCAACGTCATTCCGATTACCACAGCCGAATATCCCACAACAGCCCAACGCCCTAGCTATTCTGTGCTTAACAACAGCAAAATACGACCGTTGCTGAACGATCATCCGCCCCACTGGCGAGCAGCCTTGCGTAAAATGCTGAAGAACCTCAAGGCTCAATCCTAAAGATTAGCGGATTAGCGGCTGCAGCCACATTCTCAGAACTCACCCCGCGGATTGCTGGAAGACGTGATGCATATAACCTGCGCAGGCAAGTCCTGTTCTGACAGGCGCGAATTCTATTCGCCAGCCTCAATTCAAGATATTCCGTATCGAACCAACCGTTCGTTAATACTTATTGGTTTCAGCGCGAATCTCTTCCACCGTAATTTCTTGCTTGTCTCCGGCGAAAGGGTTGTCTTCCGTCAAAAACAACATGCAGTGACACTCATGCCGTTCGCGCATCGGCACACAAGGGCAATTCCAGTAGGTCGATTTGACCTCAGCTTCTTTGTCTTCATAGAAACGGCATGGACAGAGAGGTGCACCTAGATCTTCTTTATGCTTAGCCAGCCCCTCGATCACAACTGCCGTTGTCCCTGCATCAGAGCAGAAGTAAGTACCAGAGCGCTGGGCATAGGTTTGGGCAAACTTACGCATCGTATCAAGGCTCTTTTCGCTAGCCTGATGAGCGCCGTCAGATGCTGTATTCATGGGGATTTGCCTCCGCTCGTTGTTCAAAACTCTATGGGAATCAGCCGGTAGCTTCACCCTACCATTTTCTCTAGTGACGTCATAGGGCAGAGCACCCAGTAAAAAGGACTTCATAAACTGAAGCCCCACCAAAGAACATCGAGTCAAGCCTCAATTAAGTCACCGACTCAAAATGCTTCTTAACGTTTAGTACGCATCTTGAAGCTCATAAAAGTCAGGACTGATATAGTCCTTACGCATTGGCCAACCCACCCAATCTTCAGGCATTAGCAACCGTTTCATGTTGGGATGACCTTCATAAACGATGCCATACATGTCATAGGTTTCGCGCTCCTGCCAGTCGGCTGTTTTCCAAATCCAATAAACAGAAGGAATACGGGGGTCGGTGCGGGGCAAAAAGACCTTGACGCGCACTTCTTCAGGACGCACAACGTCGTTATCTACCTTGAGCAGGTGATACATACTGACCAGATCTTCTCCGGGTCCGGCGTCGTAGCCTGCCTGACACTGAAGGTAATTGAAGCCATCTTCTTTGAGGGCCGCACAGAGGGATAGAAGGCCATCACGATCAACCTTAATGATCTCGGTGCCCAGGTGATCAACCCCTAATGTTTCCTGCTCAACCCCCATCTGAGCCATTCGTTTTGAGATTGGCCCTGCTTCGACAATCGGCGCTTCTTGGGTTTCTTCAGTCTGGGTTTCTTCTGCTTCAGACTGCTCAGGGGATGCTTTGCTTTCTGGTGAAGAGTCTGACACGTCTGCTCCTTTGAGTGCGTTTATAAGGAAATCAAAAAGTCTGGGTCAATGTGATGCGGCCTAAGACCACTCTAAGGCACCCTTTCGCCATGCGTAGACCAAGCCCACAATCAGGATAGCGATGAAGATCAGGGCCTCAACAAAGCCTAGAACGCCTAATTTGTGGAACGCGACAGCCCAGGGATAGAGAAAGACCGTCTCTACATCGAAGACAACAAACACTAGAGCAAACATATAATAGCGGATGTTGAATTGAATCCAGGCACCGCCGACCGGCTCCATACCTGATTCATAGGTGGTGCGTCGTTCTGGTCCGCGATTACTGGGCCGCAGAACCTTAGAGGCGCTGAGAGCCAAGGCCGGGACAAGGCTGCAGAGAAGGAGAAAGCCGAGAAGATATTCGTAGCCGCTAAGAGCAAACACAGGCAGGTTGAACGTTATAGAACTTGCTAATCGCTCTTTATTATAGAGGTAGTTCTGACCGGACGTTTGTGTAAAATTTTTCAGCAGCTCTGTAAGGATGAGCTTCTATGATGTCAGTACACTGCTACGCTGCAGGAGTCTTGGTACTTTGCAAAGCTTTTCGAGTCGAGAATTTAATCAAGATGTGGACAAAGCCGAGCGAGCTGCGAAGCATGGGCCGGTATTCATAACAGACGAAGGCATTCCCACCCATGTTTTGTTGACGATAGATGAATACCACAGGCTTTCAGAGACGGGTAAAAGTCTTAGTGAGGTACTGGCGATGCCGCCAGAACTTGCAGAAGAATTGGCAAAAATTGAGTTCAATCCCGTTCGCTCGAGAGATGTAGAATTACGCGACGTAGATTTATCCTGATTTCTTCACTGTTGCCTTCACCTATATCTTTAGTGCAGTGGTGAGCCGGAGTAAGTCTCGAAGAGTGGAGCAATAGCTTGTTAGGCCAACGGTCGCAGGATTAATGGCATGAGGATAGCTAAAGTGGCGGTAGTCTAAGCAAAATCTATCCCAATCTGCCATTTGGATATTGAAAAGCTTAATCACTAGATTGGTGAGTACGGGTGAAAGATTGATTTTGAAAAAGGCTCTTTTGTCGCACACCTTACAAACCGCCTCAATAAATTCATTCACGGTCATGCTTCGACTCCCCAGCACCAGTCGATCGCTAGGCGCAGCCTCTGGATGCTGCACTAGGTAACAGATAACTTGGGCAATATCTCGACCATGAATAAAATGGAAACTCCCCTCCATCTTAAAAAAGCGCAGTAAGCTGGCCCATCGCATCACTTCAGGCAAACCACCTGACAGGTGAGAGTCTGGCTTGTTTTCATCGCCTCCGAATACCAGTGTCGGAAAGACGGTCACAACTTTAGGTGTCAACTCTAACTGCTGCAGTTGCTCGAAGCATTGATACTTAGAGCGAATGTAATCCGTTCCAATTTCTCCTGCCTGAGGTAATAACTCCTCTTCTCGGCTGAGAATGCTGGCGGTGGAAAAGTACAGCACCTGCTGGCACACCTGCGGATCGAGTTGCTGAATTAGCTCTAGTGTTTTAGTGACGTTGAGGTCAAAGGTCTCTACCGGGTCCCCCCAAGCCGTTGCAGTGAGGATGGCCTGATTGATGGTCGGCAGCAACTCCTGCAGGGGCGAAAGGTCTCGCAGATTTACCGTGAGAACGTGAACGCCAGGACGAGCACTCACGTCGATCTTCAGCTTGGCCGGATCACGAACCAAGAGAAATAGCTCGTGATCGGTTTGCTGAATCAGCGCTTCACAAATATAGTGACCAATACAGCCGCTAGCCCCAGTAACTAAAACCCGCATGGGGCGTTAGTAGCTCATCTGCTTCACGGTCTCAAAAAAGAACGCCACGTTCTCTTCTGGGGTCGTGGGCAAAACACCGTGACCGAGGTTCATGATGTGGCCTTTGTTGCCTGCTTTTTTAACGATGTCGTGGATGCGATCGCAAATAAACTCCTGCGACCCATAGAGCACACCCGGATCCATATTGCCCTGCACCATCATCTCTGACCCTAAACGCTTCCGGGCCTCCGCCATATCCACGGTCCAGTCCACGCTGATGATATCGACGCCAGACTTGGCCATCCGCTCCAGAATCCCAGCACTGCCGCTGGCGAGGGAAATCAACGGCGTATCAGGGTGAGTCTGGCGCACCTGCTCCACCACCTGTTTTTGATAGGGCAAAGCAATCGTTTCAAAATCTTGAGGGCTAAGCTGACCGGCCCAGGAATCAAACATCTGTACCACCTGCGCGCCACAGTCGATCTGGTGACGAACGTAAATCGCAATGGAATCTGCAATCTTACTCAGTAGCGCATGGAGAACCTTCGGCTCATTGAACGCCATACTCTTAATAATTGAGTAGTTTTTCGAGCCTTTCCCTTCTACCGCGTAGGCCGCCAACGTCCAAGGCGCACCGACAAAGCCAAGGACCGTAGACTGATCGCCTACCTCATCTCGCAGCGCCTTGAGAATGGGACGAATAAAAGGAACGGACTCATCAGGCTCTAGATCATGGATCTGATTAACCTGCTCCATTGTTCGAATCGGATCGGCAATAATCGGTCCCTTGCCCTCTGCGATATCCATCTCGATGCCCATGCCCGGCAGCGGCGTCACAATATCAGAGAACAGAATCACACCATCGGGCTGAAAAGACTTCCAAGGCTGCAGCGACACCTGAATTGCCACATCAGGGATCTCAGAGCGCTCTCGAAACGTCGGATACTTTTCTCGCAAATCTCGATAGGCCTTCATGTAGCGACCGGCCTGTCGCATCATCCACACAGGCGGGCGATCGACAGATTCACCACGGGCAGCCCGCAGCAGCAGAGGAGCATTCTGAGAAGAGCCGGACATACGAGTGATTTCTCCTTAATAAAAAAATGAGCGGCGAATATAAAATATCAAAGCCACCACAGCAAGAACGGCTGAAACCGACCCCATCTAGTTTAGGCTTGATCGTCGACCTTTGCGCCCATCCCCACAAAACAAAGCAGAGGCGACGAAAGCTGTCACGACGCAGCCCCACTCCGTTGATTCCGCAGCAACAAACCGGATCGAACAAGACTTTATAGCAGTCCCCGGCTGAGTTAGGACAGCCCTTCCTTGGCATAGATGGGTTCAGATATTTTTATGCCCTAATCAGTACGTGTACCGCTTTAACATCAGGTTAATATTAAGTTAAGTGTTGCCATAACGTTCTGTAGATATGCCCGGTAAAGCACAAAGAGCCGTTTTTCTATGACCCTAATTTGGCTGAGCATCGCAAGTGCCGTGGGTTGGTTTATTAGTTCAGTGGCGGGCGGGGGAAGCTCTCTGATTTTAATCCCCATGATCAGCCTGTTCCTCGGCACGGCAGCGCTAGCGCCCGTGATCACAATTGGCGGCATCTTTGGCAATACAGAGCGAGCTTATGTCTACCGGCAGCATGTAGATTGGCAGGTGCTCCGATGGGATATTCCGGGCGCAGTCGTTGGAGCGGGCCTGGGGGCTTTTACCTTCACGAGACTCCACGTAGAATGGCTCGGGATTTTAGTGGCGGTATTCCTGCTGCTGTCAGCCTATAGCTATGCCTTCAAGGGAGAGTCCACCTCTTTTGAAGTGAAGGCCTGGTATTTTTTGCCCGCCAGCTTTGTCTATGCCTTTCTGTCTGGCGTAATTGGCAGTATGGGGCCGCTGCTAGTGCCGTTTTACCTTAATTATGGGCTACAGAAAGAAGCGCTCTTGGCGACGCAATCAGCCACCCGAGTCTTAATACACGGTGTAAAGCTGATTGCCTATGCTGCTTTTGGAGCACTGACTCAGGCCCATATCGGCTATGGCGTTTTGATTGGTCTGGCAGCATTTCCAGGCAACTGGCTAGCTCACATTGTTTTAGAGCGGATTAGCGAACAACGCTTTCGCCAGCTTGTCACGTCGTTTGTCATGGTGAGCGGGGTACTGTTGCTCTGGCAGCAGCGGAGCCTGATCAGCGGCAACCTGATGATGGCAAGAATAGTGCTGGGGTACGGCTAAAGCAACAGACGGGCCCTCAGCTATACCCCTGTATAACAGATCGTTGATTTACACAATAAAACTTACTTCCGCAAAAATTAACGCAAGTTTAGATAAAGCAACACTGAATACGGTCAAACAGCCGGTTTACGTCAGCAGTAGAGATCGGCTCGTAAATCTATTCTTAAGAATATCCTTTTGCCATAGAATATGTAGGCAATACCGTTGACAGTCGTCTTTTTTCACTGTAGAGAATATTTCTATAAATGCACAGACAAGGCCACTATTTACAGTTCAATTTACACAGAAAAAACGCTGACTAGTAGGTTCATTGACAATGATCTTTATTCGAGATAGTTATTTTTACACGGGGAGATTAAACTACATGAGTCTTAGGCAGTAGGTCTCTAGAACTCTTTTCCTCCATCGCCTTTCCCTCATCCCTTTGATGGAAAAGTCTCAAATAAGAATGCATCTAAGTTCTGACTCGCTGTTATTGTCGATAAGCAAGAGGATAGGGCAAGACAAGGAGTACCAGTTAGAGCATCTAGCTGAGTAGAGATTCATGTTAAATCGATATTGCAGCCTACCTTTGTGTGTATTAGAGGTATTTGGTTGGTGCGTGAAATGAAAAATCTTTCATTGGCAAAACATGGTTCGCTGAAGCATTTAGATTTCTCTCAGAGCAATGGTTCGCTGGGTTCTATACTTTTTTCCCAGAGATCTCTGAACATAGGGAAAAATATTGGGAGTTCATCAAATAAATTATCGACGAAGCATAAGGTTAATCTGAATTCTTTAGAGCCAAATCTAGATAACATTTTCAACAAGAGTAAGGAACTGACTGGCTCACGAGATTTTGATGATTTTCAGGCCTCTTTTGACGATCTTCAGACTTCTATTCGAGAGTTTATTGATGCGTTTAGACGGTCTAGCCCCAGGAGACCCTTTGTTCCGAGATCTTTTAGGTTCAAGACACGCAGTCTCGACGGCTCAGGCAACAACCGCTTTGACCGATCCTTGGGTCAGGTGGGGACTCAGTACTCCCGCAATACCGACGCCAACTACGCTGACGGTCTGAGTGAGGTGCTAGAAGGCCCAGACCCTCGGTTTATCAGCAACCGCATCTTCTCAGATTTGGGCCAAAATCTGTTCTCTGAGAATGGTGTCTCACAGTGGGCTGGCTATTGGGGGCAGTTTCTAGATCACACTTTTGGCCTCAGACAGTCTGGGGATGAGGATGCTGCCTTACCCTTCAATAATGGTGATCCACTTGAAGGGTTTCAAAATGATTTGGGTTCTATCCGATTTTTGCGATCGCAACCCGCCCCCGGCACAGGTGAGACAACACCCCGAGAGCATGTGAACACCGTCAGCTCCTTCATTGATGGGTGGGCCATCTATGGCGGCACCGAAGAGCGTCTAGAGTGGTTGCGGGAAGGTCCGGTGGATGGTGACTTAAGCAACAACAGTGCGCGTTTACTATTGACAGCAGATGGCTTTCTCCCATTGGCGACCGCCCGAGGAGACGCTGATGCCGCCCCTATGATGGAATTAAATGGACGGCTGAGGGGTACCCCCGATCAGCGCGTAATCGCAGGCGACGTGCGGGCCAATGAGAATATTGCGCTAACGTCAATTCATAACCTGTTTGCCCGCGAGCACAACCGGATTGTTGATGCACTGCCTCAGCATCTGAAAGAAGAAACTAAGTTTCAAATTGCTAGAAAAGTTGTAGGTGCCGAGCAGCAATACATTACCTATAACGAGTTCTTACCAGCACAGGGCATCGAGCTGGATAAATACAAAGGGTATGACGCCACCGTCGACCCCAGCATTACAAATGAATTTGCGACGGTTGGCTATCGCGCCCACAGCATGATCCATGGCCGCATTACCGTTGACGCTGAGGCAGACCGATTCTCTGCCGATGAGTTAGCCTCCTTTGAAGCGAGAGGGCTAGGCGTGATGCAGACTGACGATGGCGTCTCACTCGCCATTCCACTGAATTTAGCCATTGGCAGCCCATCTTTAGTCGCTGATATTGGCCTGGATCTAATGCTTGAGGGGCTTGCAGCTAGGCCCCAATATAAAAACGATGAGCAAATTGATAATCAACTCAGGAGTATTCTCTTCCAGTTGCCGTCGAATCCGTCAGAGGATCTGGATGGACCTGGGGTGCCTGGAAATTTCTCTACAGTCCTTGATTTGGGCGCGATTGATATTCAACGGGCCAGAGATCATGGCATTCCCCTATATAACGACCTCCGTGAAGCCTATGGCTTAGAGCGAATCGACTCTTTTACTGACATTACCGGTGAGGCCACCGATGAGTTCCCTGATGACCCTGACATCGATCCGCTTGATCCCCTAAATGACCCCGATATTTTGCGGTTTGACACCATCCTCGATAAGAATGGGATTGAGCTTGAGCAAGGCACCCGCGAAGGGCAAACGCAGGCCGTTACCGGCATCCGTAAAACAACTTTGGCCGCTCGGTTGAAAGCCATCTACGGCGATGTTGATAACGTGGATGCCTTTGTGGGCATGGTATCTGAGGAGCATCTAAAGGGATCTGAATTTGGTGAGCTACAGTCAGCCCTTTGGGAAGATCAGTTTGAGGCGCTGAGGGATGGCGATCGCTTTTTCTACAAAAACGATCGGGCTTTAGACCAGATTGAGAAGAGGTTCGGAATCAGCTACCAGCGCTCGCTGGCTGACATCATTGCTGACAACTCTCTAGTGGAGGCAGGGGATCTGCAGGGCAATGTGTTCAAAGTTGCTGATAATCCTGGAGCTGAGCTGGTTTCTCCGAGCCAAGGCGGAATCGTCGGGTAAGCAAACGCCAGAGTTCAAGCTGCTGAAAGGTATAGAGAGGTGGACAATCTTTCTACCTTTCAGCAGCCTGCAGAGTCTTTTTCTCTATGAGCATCACAAAAACTCACATAACCTCTACAGAAAAAAGCCCCTCCATCTAAATCTATTGTTAAGAGTTTGCTCCTGCAAAGGAATATGTAAATCCTAGTGTTAACAATCATCATTTTCCATAGCGCTTAACCTAAATTTCCAAGAGGGAAATGAGATATTTAGTAATTTGAAATACATTTAATCAATGTGTCTGTGAACTGTTTGGTTAGATACCTTGAAATGCCGCATTGACAATATTTCTTTTTTGAGATAATTTTCTCCTAAGCAAGAAAATTAGATCTTGTGAACCTTGCCGACTTTAGTTTCCTGCGGCTTTTGATTGAAATACTCAAAATACATATTTACTTTTTAGCTTTATGAGAAGTGCTTGATTTATATAGGCTTCTTAGCAGATATGCATCGCATAATCTTCTGACTAAGTCTAGGGATCTCCAAAAATATCTGCTTTGAGATTTTGAAGCTTCTGCAATTAAGGCATCTTTCCTATAGACCAAGAAAAAGTTTAGACACAAGGTTATTACGTCTGATCAAGAATATTAGAGAATAGATATACTGATACTAGAAAGACCTTGTCTCTATTCTCAATAATTTAGTTAATCCTAGAGGCAATTTGTTTATGAATCTCGATACCGATTCTACTCTGCTCACATTTGCGTTAGTGGATGCAGAAACAGATCAAGTTGTTGCAGGCTATGAAGACTTAGGTGCTAGTCCTGAACTCAACTTAAATGACCTTGATCTAAAACGATTTAGCCTAATTGCCCGGGTCAACCCTAAACATCCAGATGCTGATTCTGTTGAGAGTGTGGTGTTTGAGTCCAATTTTGGAAACAGAACTGAAAATGTGGCTCCCTACGCTCTGTTTGGCGATCTCAAGGGTGACTTTAGAGGTCGTAGCCTCAGTGTCGGAGACTTCGCAATCAAGGCAACGGCCTACACCCAAGATCGAGGAAGAGGAGATGCGATCGCAACCCTTGATCTCGAATACACCGTTAGCCCCAGTGGAACCCTTGAGCTAGATATTCGTAGCCTAGACGGTTCAGGCAATAACCTCTCTGATCCCTCCCTCGGGCAGGTCAACACAAACTATTCCCGCAATACTGAAACGAACTACGCCGACAGCATCAGTGAACAAGTCGAAGGGCCAGACCCTCGATTTATTAGCAATCGCATTTACTCAGACCAAGGGGTCAACCTATTTTCTGAAAATGGCGTCACTCAGTGGGCTGGGTATTGGGGACAGTTTCTTGATCACACCATCGGTCTCAGGCAAGAAGGTACTGAAGATGCACCCATCACTTTCGATACGGGCGATCCTCTAGAGGAATTTCAGAACGACTTTGGCTCCATTCGGTTTCAGAGATCGCAGCCCGCACCAGGAACCGGTGAGACAGGGCCGCGAGAGCAGGTGAACGTCCTCAGTTCCTTCATTGATGGCTGGGCAATCTACGGCGGCAGCGAAGAGCGACTGGAATGGCTCAGAGAAGGCCCCGTCGATGGCGACTTGAGCAACAACGGAGCGCGTCTGCTGCTTGAGGATGGGTTCTTGCCCACCGCTGAGGCTCGAGGGGATGCCAGCTCTGCACCCACAATGGATCTCTTCGGAAGGCTGATGGGTACGCCGGATCAGCGCATTATTGCCGGAGATGTCCGAGCCAATCAGTCCTTGCCTTTAACGACAATCCATACGCTATTTGCGCGCGAACATAATCGCATTGTTGATGAGCTGCCCGACTTTTTGGGCGAAGAAACCAAGTTCCAGATTGCCCGCAAAGTCGTCGGTGCTGAGCAGCAATACATTACCTACAAAGAATTCTTACCTTCACAGGGCATCGATTTAGATGCCTATGAAGGGTATGATGCCACCGTTGATCCCAGCATTACGAATGAATTTGCGACCGTTGGCTTCCGGGCCCACAGCATGATTCATGGCGAAATTGAGATTGAGACAGAGGCGGATCGCTTCTCTGCTGAGCAGCTAGAGTCCTTTGAAGCACAGGGGATAGAAGTGGAGCTGGTGGGGGATGAGGTCGAAATTGCCGTTCCGCTCAACGTGGCGATCGGACAACCGGCACTGGTGGAGGAGATCGGCATCGATCTATTGGCTTCTGCCCTAGCTGGCGAGGCTCAGTACAAGAATGACGAGCAAATCGACAATCAGCTAAGAAGTGTACTCTTCCAGGTGCCCTCCAACCCAGACGGCAAGTTGGATGGGCCTGACTTGCCCGAAAGCTTCTCAACGGTAGTAGATCTGGGCGCACTGGACGTTCAGCGAGGTCGAGATCACGGCATTCCCCTCTATAACGATCTCCGTGAAGCCTACGGCTTAGAACGGATCAACTCGTTTACTGACATTACCGGCGAAGCCACTGAGGAGTTCCCCAACGCTCCTGATATCGATCCCCTAGATCCCCTCAACGACCCTGATATTCTGCGGTTTGACACCCTGCTTGATAATGAAGGGAATGTGATTCCTGACCCCGATGCTGAAGGTGCTCCAGACGCTGTAGAGGGCATTCGAGCAACAACGCTGGCGGCCCGATTGAAGGCCATCTACGGCGATGTCGATAATATTGATGCATTTGTGGGCATGGTCTCGGAGGAGCATCTAGCGGGTTCCGAGTTTGGTGAGCTGCAGTCAGCCCTCTGGACGGACCAGTTTTCAGCCCTGCGAGACGGCGATCGGTTCTTCTATGAAAATGACGCTGATTTAGCCAACATCGAGCAGCGTTTCGGCATCAGCTATCAGCGCTCACTCTCAGACATCATTGCTGACAACTCTCTAGTAGAGCCAGGGGATCTACAGGGTAATGTGTTCAAAGTTGCGGAAGGACCCGAGGCTGGCTTTGCCTTTCCTGGATCGAATGGAGCTATCGGATAAGGGAAGTAGCTATCCAATAGCTAACACGTTGGTTAGGCGGGCCTGCCGCTGAGAAGGAGCACTTTTGGAGGGGGCTCGCCAACTTGAAAGTTTCTGTTAGGAGACTATTCTCCTGACAAAAACTTTCGGCTGCAGCGTTTGTGCCGCAGAATAAGGGACTCCCCAATAGCGACCGGTTTATATTTTGTATTGTCGCTATTCTCAATAACTGTCACAATGCAATGTCTGCATATCGACCAATAATTTATACACAATGGAACAACAAGATCAGTATTCGATTGCCCCTCCTCGAAACATAGAGAGCATTCAAAAAAGCTATAACAGTGATGCTCAAAGAATGCGTGCTAAATCAGCGCAGGTCCGTCTCGCAGCGAAACGCAAAGCTGAAAGAGATGCAGCACAAAGGGCTGCTCTTGAGAAAATCCCCCCAGAGCATCGGATTTGAGTTGTATAAGCTAATGAGACCCATTCTCTGAAACATAGTCACGGCTGGGTTGCGAACACCTACCTCTCGCCAGATGCATAAAGCTTATTTACCCATAGGATTACTTGTCGTTACGGTCTTGCAGGTGGCTTTCCCAGCCTATTCTGTACCACACCCGCCTACTGGATGGCGGCTGAACGGCAACCGCTTGGAATGCACCTACAAGCTAACGAACTTTATTGAGTCAGTGGCTTTTGTAGAGGAGCTTGTGATGCCTGCCGAAGCCGTCGGCCATCACCCTGATGTGGTCATTGCCTATGGTCGGGTGTCGCTGTCGCTGACGACCCATGATGCCGATGGGTTAACCGATTTAGATTGGATGCTGGCGCGGGAAATAGATGCGATTGCGACCCAACAAAACCCTCCCCTCCAGTGCCAGCCCCAGCCTTAGGAAACGTCTAGGTCGTGGTCCGTGAAGAGTGCTGAGCGGAGCTAAGGCCACTGAGTCCCCCCATACTCATCTGGTTATAAATCGCCTGCGTCGGGGCCAGCCAAACGCGTCCTGTGCCTCGGAAGGTTTGCAATAATCCTTCACCGCTCGACAGACTGCCAAACATACCCTTCGAAGACTTCTCAACGCTGAAGTCAATGCGGCCAGAACGCATCAGCGCAAAGTTGCCGTCTACCTGCAGCGTCTCGTTGTTAAGATGCACGCACCGCACCTCACTGGCCGGAACCGGCAGCTCAAAAACCGCAATACCGGAGCCGCGAACTTGGGTTTGAAACAGTCCTTCACCCCCCAGTAGGGCCGAAGAAACGTTCTTTTGCATGGCCACCCCCACCGAAAGAGAGGCTTCACTGCAGTAAAACAGACCTCGATCGGCAATAATCTCTTCGTTCCTGAGGTTGTAAATTAGAAAGTCACCAAAGGATGGCTCTAAATACACAGAGCCGCTGCCCTGATAGCGAGGCATAAAGGCAGTCTCATTGGTGAGCATTTTCTTCAGCATGGCTTTGCCCAATCCCCCCACGCCCCCGACAGGATTCTGCAGCTCGATATGACCATGCAAATAGTGGAGCGCACCGGCTTCAACGATGGCTTCACTCTGATTGAGGGTGAGGCATACCTGCTTGAGCTTCAGATCGGTCTGATTAGCAAAATAAACAGCCTGAGCTGTTCGCGGATCGTTACTTCCAGCGAGGGTCTTGTATCCGAGAATGTCTACCTTAAAGCCCTGATTGCTAGCGGAATCAATCAGCACCATATTCTGCTTTTTGCCAGTAGCCTCAGCAGGGGAACCGGACGCAGTCGAAAGAGGATCTTGCATGGTGAAAGTCGTTCAAGCGGCATATGTAAAGATGGCCCTAGGGTACCCAGCTTTTTCTTTCACCTTAGGGAGTCTGGAGAATTGAAATGTTCTGCAATCTTTAGTTATTGCGGGTCTTTTTCGCCTCAGCTTCGCGCGAAATCACCTCGCCGACGTCTTGGGCGGCCTCTTCAGCAACATTCCAGTTGATCACCTGCGAGAAGTGAGTCCAGAGGGGAACACCTGCATGGGTGATAAAGGACGCGGCGACGGCACCGAGGCCAAAATAAAAGATATTTCTGATCATTTAGGGTTTTCCTCCATCGTTCTCAGCATCAATCATGCTAAGGCTCTTGAATAAAGAGCTATTTCTCTAGATTTCTCCTCAGCTCTACATCACTCAATTGCGCGAGAGCCTGAGGATGTGAATTTTGACGAGAGAGGAGACCCGGTCGTTCCCGACTCGTACAGGGTGGAAGCACCTCATTGCTGAGGTAAGGTAGGTGGGGGTATTTTGCCAGGACCAATGTCTTGCGCCCAACTGTCGTCAGGGAGACACCGTTTTTGAGTCAGTCGCTATTTGAACCGTTTCAGCCGCTGGTTGCGATCGCAACAACCCCGCAGGCAGCCACCACCCTACAGCCAATTTGTCAGCTCACAGGCGCAATCCTATGGGTTCCTGAAACCTTGGCAGATCAAGCAAATGTTCAGGTCTATTCAGGATCTTTAAGAGATCATCTCGCCACGCTCTGGCCTCAGCACCGAGGGTTCATTTTTGGTCTCGCCACGGGCGCAGTGGTGCGTCTGATTGCGCCCCTACTAGAGCATAAGTCTCAAGATCCCGCCGTGCTGGTGGTGGAGGAACAAGGCCAGTCCGTCATTAGTCTTTGCAGCGGTCATTTAGGCCATGCCGATCAGCTCACGCGATTGATCGCCTCCCAGATCGGCGCAACGTCCATCATTACTGGCACTTCAACGCGCAGCCAGTTGCCCAGCCTAGATCTGCTGGGTCAGCCCTTCGGCTGGCAGCGAGGAGCCGGAGACTGGAATCAGGTCAGTGGCGCGATTGCCCGCCAGCAAAGCGTTGCCGTTGTTCAAGAATCAGGATCCAAACTCTGGCAGGCACATCTGCCCGCTGAACACCCTTTTGTGTTTGCCGATCCGCCTGGAGATGCGCCTCAGGTTTGCATTACCCATCGAGCGGCTGCGTCAGATTTACCCATCGTTCGCTGGCATCCGCGGGTGCTGTGGGTAGGCATCGGCTGTGAACGAGGAACGTCCCGCGCACTGATTGAGCAGGGGATTGAGCAGGTGTTTCGAGAATTTGGGCTAGCGATGGATGCGATCGCATCCATCACCACCCTCGATCTCAAAGCAGACGAAGCCGGACTTCTAGAGCTTTGCCAAGATCGTAACTGGCCGCTCCAGTGTTTTGCCCCCGAGGTGCTGCGGGGCGTAGAGGTGCCCACCCCTTCTGAGATTGTCGCCGCCGAAGTCGGAACCCCCAGTGTCGCAGAGGCGGCAGCTTTATATGCAGCCCAGGTCCAGGCTGGGTCTCTAGAAGCAGAGTCCCTCAAGGCAGAGCCAGCCACGCTGATTGTGCCCAAGCAAATCATTCGTAATGCAGAGGAAGCAGGGGCAGCAACAGTTGCGATCGCGTTGTCTCCCCTAGAGTTCACAGGACGGCAGGGAAGGCTTTATCTCGTGGGCACGGGACCGGGTTCCCTGGACCAAATGACGCCAGCCGCACAGACCGCCATCGTCCAGGCTGATGCCGTGATCGGCTATTCGCTCTACATGGATCTTGTCCAGTCTCGCCTCCGTCCCGGTCAAATGATTGAGACCTATCCGATTACCCAAGAACGCCAGCGGGCGCAGCGGGCTATTGCCCTGGCTAACTGGGGTCTAACGGTGGCCATGATTTCTTCGGGAGATGCAGGCATCTACGGGATGGCGGGCCTGGTCTTAGAAGAACTAGAGCTGCAGAACTGGGACGGTCGAGCCCCCGCCGTCGAGATTTTTCCGGGGGTCTCGGCGCTACAGGCAGCGGCATCACGGGTGGGAACGCCGCTGATGCACGACTTTTGCGCCATTAGCCTCAGCGATCGCCTGACCCCCTGGGAGGTAATTGAGAAACGGCTGCAGGCTGCTGCTGCTGCTGACTTTGTGACGGCGCTGTATAACCCGCGATCGCAACTCCGGGTCGAGCAGTTGACCATCGCCCAAACCATTATGCTGGAGCATCGAGATCCCAACACGCCGGTGGCGGTGGTGCGGTCGGCCTACCGCGAGGATGAGGCCACACAGCTAACAACGCTAGGCCAGCTCCATACGGTCACAGTGGATATGTTGACGACGGTACTAATTGGCAACGGCAGCACCCATACCTATCAAAACTGGATGATTACGCCGAGAGGCTATTTAAATTCGCCACAGGCTTCATAGGTTCATCACTTTCAGAAAGTAAAATAAGGTTTATATAATATTTTTAGAGACAAGTCGCTCATTCTGTGGCGTGTGGCTTAACCCTATCGGTTATCCTCACCAGCACTTGAACGGCGATTTTAATTCTGCTGTTGCCCGAGAGATTTATGATGTCCGGTTTTCGTCGCTATCCCCTTGTTATTCAAGCTCTGCTGCTAGGACTTGCGGCAGTAACGGTATCCGGGCTATCAAGCTGTGACAGCACCCCCAACTCGATCACCCGCAGTCCTGACGCTGGTTCAAGCGCGAGTCCCAGCCGCAATATCCCCCGTCCACCTAACCTAACGGGGCCTAACACCGCATTAGATCCTTTATCGCAACCGACTCAACTGCCCGTGCCGTCCTCTGGTGCTCAACCCCCGTCTAACTCTAAAGCCCTGCCGCTCCCGAACAGCGGAGCTGCAGCCTCTCGGAATCCGCTTCTTCCAGGCGGCATCCCTGCAGGTACGCCAGAACTACCCACGGGTGGAGCAGAGCTGCCCAGCACCCAGCCTTCTTCTGGTGTGGCTCAAGAACTCGCTAGAGCCAGGGCCGCGCTGGCACAGCAAACTCAACTCCCTCCTCAGCTTTCACCGCCGACTGCCTCCAGTCAGGCTCCAGCTACAGCTTTACCGGCACCAGCGCCTCGTCCACCTGCGTCGGCTGTTCCGTCGGGTGCAGGTGCTCCAGCCCCACTTCGAGATACGTCCGGTTTGACCGAGGAGGCAAAAGCACTCAGCCAACCCGTCAGCCGTAACGCCCCGCCTCCGGCCCCCTTACCAGCAGCGTCTACCTCTCTACCTTCGATTACCTCTAACTCCTTACCCTCTATGGACTTTGAGTCTTCAGGCTCTGCCGCATCTGGGCCAAATCGTTCGCGTGGCTCCAATACTGGCAACCGTTCAGCAAGAAGCGCCAATCCTTCGGGTCTGCGGACGGCTGAATATGTATATAACCCTGCGACCGGGAGCTACGGTCCAGGTAACTAATGGCTGGTTTCGGTTCTCGATTGGCTAGGCCGTTTGGATAGCTGTTTTGATCTGTTGCGATCGCAACAGATATTCCTCCTGAGTTAGCACCGGTTCTGCCCCACCCACTTCAATTTCTCCCTCCAGTTCAATCCAAGAGCGACAGCCACTGTAAGCATCGCGGTAGGGAATATTGATCGGCTTCGCTAACGCATAGACACGCAACAGCAAAACAGAGAGGGGCTGCTTCGGCTTCCATTTAAACCGTTCATAGGCAAACGATTCAGTCCAGAGGTGGTAAGGCATCAGCGCTTGAAGCGGTTCTAACTCACTCACCTGCAGCACATCCGTAATTTGAGCCCAGGCAGATAGAGCGATCTGACCCGGCGTGGGATCTTGCGGGATAGCGATATTGGGTTTTAAGAGTTGCGATCGCTGATGCTCATAGGTTGGGTAAAGCAGCACCCGAATATGGGGCACCGTGAACCTTGCCTCACGAATGCCTCCCTTTCGCAGCAGCAGGATCGTGTCTCCAGCCAACAGTGCCTCGATCACGACCGCCCACTCTTTTAATGCATTCGAGATCACAGCCATACAGCTATTCTCCAGTAAATCAATCGCTATAGCGGTACGGGCATTGATTGGACTCAATAGCGATGCCCCATCTATCACAGAGAAAAGCTCTCCGAACTCATCTAGGTACTGCTGTCGTGCCAAATTTAGCCCAGGCCACCAACCCTACTGAGAGCAAATATACGGCACCGAGAGAACCGCAATCAATGATCAAAGACGGTATTAATTTCGCTACCTTGAGAAAGACTCACGATATATTTTTTTTATGGCAACCTATCTGATTACAGGCACAAATCGAGGCATTGGCCTAGAGTACTGTCGACAACTACAGCAGCGGGGTGACACCGTGATTGCAGCCTGTCGCAGCACTTCATCAGAACTGGAAGCGCTGGGTATTCAGATTGAAACGGGTATAGATGTCACCTCAGATACCTCCGTGACCGACTTAGTTCAGTGCCTCGGTGGACGCCCCATTGATGTACTGATCAATAACGCTGGTATCGTCGAGCGCACAAACCTAGAGAATCTTGACGCTGATAGCCTCCGGCGGCAGTTCGAAGTCAATGCCATCGGTCCGCTAAGGGTTACCCGTGCGCTATTACCCAACCTCAATTCAGGGGCAAAAGTAGCCTTGATGACCAGCCGCATGGGATCCATCGACGATAATACCTCGGGTGCCTCCTACGGCTACCGGATGTCTAAAGTGTCGCTCTGCATGGCAGGCAAATCTTTAGCGCATGACCTCAAACCCAAAGGGATCGCCGTCGCCATTCTGCACCCTGGTTTAGTCCAAACTCGAATGACCAACTTTACGACCAACGGCATTACAACAGAGACCTCCGTGCAGGGATTGCTGGCGCGCATTGACCAACTAAACCTTGAAAATACCGGTACCTTTTGGCACGCTAATGGAGAGCGTTTGCCCTGGTAACCGCACCGTTTTACAAACATGATTCATAAATAAAGGCGTGTGGCAAATCACCAAGGCGTGTAGTGAATTACATCATCAAAGATTCGCGCCCATGTAAACTACGGCTGTAGAATAATCATCTGTGGCAGAATGAATCTTGTTGACTTCAATGTAGAGAGCCAATGGGAACAAGGATTTCAGGGATCTATCTCCATTGCAAACAACGGTCAAAACTCATTAGATCGGTGGACACTAGAATTTGAAGCCCCCTTTGAAATCACACAGATTTGGGATGCAGAAATCATCAGTCAAAACAGCAACCGCTACGTTGTTCAGTATTTAGACTGGAACCAGAACATCGCCTCAGGTGATGCCGTCTCGTTTGGCTTTATCGGTCAAGGTGAGACCACGACTGAACCCAGCGGCTACACACTGAACGGAGAAGATATAGAGTCTCCAGGAACGCCCCCGACGCCCCCAGCGCCCCTACCCTCCTCACCTTTGCCTCAGCTTTCTATCGGGGATGTCATTGTTTCAGAGGGGGATGGTGCGGCGGTCTTCAGAGTAGAGCTAGCAGAGGCTAGCGAAGAGCGCGTCACCGTTGGATATGCCACCCGCAATGACACGGCCACTTCAGGCAGTGACTTTAGGCGCACCAGTGGCAGGCTAGTCTTCCGGCCCGGACAAACCTCTAAGCTCATTCGGGTCAACTTATTCGATGACAACATTAGTGAATCGGACGAGACTTTCTCTTTGAGACTCAGGCGTCCTCGCAATGCTGAGTTTGGGGATCAAACGTTTGGAACCGCGACGATTCAAGATGACGATGCCGCACCGCCCCCGATTGATCCGCCCACGCCTGCCCCTGGGCCAAATCCACCGACGCCAAATCCTCCTCAAGCTGTAGAGTTTAACTATGGCGAGGCGCTGCAAAAGTCTTTTCTTTTCTATGAAGCCAACCGCTCCGGTCCGCTTCCCAGAGACAACCGCATTGCTTGGCGCAGTGACTCTACCCTTACAGACGGCAGTGATGTCGGTCGTGATTTAACCGGCGGCTATTTTGACGCAGGTGACCACGTCAAATTCGGCTTCCCGATGGCGGGGGCGATGACCATGCTGGGGTGGGGCGTCAATGAGTATCGAGGAGCCTATCAGCAAAGTGGTCAGCTAGATGAAGCCTTAGACGCGATTAAATGGGGCACTGATTACATTCTCAAGGCTCACGATTCTAGCCCCAACGGAACACGCGCATTTTGGGGACAGGTGGGAGAAGGCGGCTCTGACCACGCTTATTGGGGATCTCCTGAGTCGTTACCTGCGCCCAGAACTGCATTCAAAATTGATGCCCAAAACCCCGGTTCTGACCTTGCGGGCGAGGCAGCGGCAGCCTTAGCGGCGGCATCCACGATTTTCCGGCCCACCAATCAAGCCTACGCAGATGAATTACTCACCAATGCGGAGCAGCTCTTTGAGTTTGCCGATACCTATCGCGGCAAATATTCTGACTCCATCCCGGATGCCTCTAATTTCTATAACTCCTTTAGCGGCTTCAATGACGAGCTAGTTTGGGGAGCCACCTGGCTGTATAAGGCAACGGGGGATGAGGCTTACTTGGATAAAGCCGAAAATCTCTACGAAGGCGTCAATCAAGACTGGACCCAGGACTGGGACAACAAATCGGCTGGCGGTGCCATCTTGCTGGCTCAAGCAACGGGTAAGGATATCTACAGAAATGATGTCGAAGCCTGGCTAGACAACTGGACACCAGAGGGAGGTTCCGGGGTGACCTACACAGACGGTGGCCTAGCATGGCTCAGTCAGTGGGGTTCGCTGCGACACAGCGCCAATACGGCTTTCTTGGCTGGGATTTATAGCGATACCGTCAATGATAAAAACGGGCAGTACGATCAGTTCTCCAGAGATCAAATTGATTACATTTTGGGCGATAACCCCAATGACTTCAGCTATCTGGTTGGATTTGGCGATGATTTTGCCCGCAATCCTCACCACAGAGGAGCGTCAGGGACTAACGATGTTAACGCTCCACAGCCCAACGAACACACGCTATATGGTGCCCTCGTGGGCGGTCCTTCTTCGCCCAGTGATGATGGCTACCAGGACATCCGCTCAGATTTCATCGCGAATGAGGTTGCCCTTGACTACAATGCGGGCTTCACAGGTGCGGTCGCTCGTCTTTATGGTGACTTGGGTGGCGATCCGCTCAGTGATGCAGAACTAAATGCCCTTCCTAGTATTGAGGCTCCGTCGGCAGCGATTGTTTAACAGTCTGCTATCTAGCAACTGCTAGATTTGATGTCTAGTGGGGTCATGCCAACGATGAAGCCGTGAATGACCACAACTTAGATTTTGAGAATTGCGATCGCACCTCCCCAATCCTCATTTACGCCCTGAGCGGAACCATCCTGATCAAAATTCAAGCGCACCTTCCCAAAAGCTAAACCTGTAGGCAACTCGGTTTGATAAGTGCCATTGAAAACACCCTGCTCATTCAAGCTGCCAGTTAGCGTGACACGTCGAGGATCTATCCCACCTGAAACCACCTTGATCGTGATGCGATCGCCTTGAACCTGAGCGTCAACAACTTGCCCCGCATGATTCCCGCAGGCCAGCTTAAACTCAGTGGGATTATCCAGAAAATTGACCAGCCCCATAACTGTTTTATCGACAGAGGCAGTGCTGGCGAGATTCGGCGATGAATTCAGCATCCTGGGGCCAATCACCAAGCCAGAGATCACCATTGCTGAGATTGCGATGGCCGAAGGCCAATCAGAGACTATCGCAGTTCCCACTTGAGGGGAAGGCAACAAACCCCGTCGCCACAGTTTTGCCGTGCGTTTCAACTGCAGAACTGAGCTGCCATACTTTGCCCTATCTCGTAAATAGAATTGGATAAAGAAGGGTAGAGTCTTATCCGCAAAAAAGTGAGTACGATAGTCCCCTGTGCCGAAGAACCCTTGCTTGCGTCGCAGTAACCGGGGATGCAGCTTACTGGTCGGCAGGTGATTCTTGCCGTTTAAAATAGCCCTAAATGTTTGGGGCATCCAAGAGGTTTGATCGAGGTGGGCTTTGATCTGTTGACTAACTTGCGTAACGGAAGCACCTGTAACGCAGTCATCTAAAAGTGTATAAATCTGCTGAGAAAGCCGTTCAAACTCAGGAAAGCCTCCTCCGACCATCCTGAGATTTTGTAACCGTCGATAGTAGTTAGAGCGGTCTATAGTTTGGGCGCGATCGCTCGTCAGTTTCACTAATTCCAGGTACGCACCCAACAGCCACAGCACTGAAAACGGTTGCCAGAGCCGATAGTCTGCAAATGATCTGTAGGCATTGGCAACTAGATGATCATTGGCTTGAATAAATCCCAGCGTCATCTCCTCGACGGGTTTGAAAAAAGAAGCAGAATAGTCACCTGTCTTGTGCGCGGCCAGTAAACGGTCTGCCAGCAACGATGTACAAGACAACGATGTATAAAGTCCCTTTGAAAATAGCGGATCGATGAATCCTGCCGCTTGGCCGAGGAGACAGTTGCGATCGCCCACCACTTGCTTGACGCTGTACTGAATCCGTCCGGTTCGCGTCCAGTCCCTTACTGCCTTGGCCTGCGTAAACTGAGCAGCAATACCAGGGAAGCGCTCAATAAATTGATAAAACTCTGCTTCAGGACTGAGTTCAGATTGCTGGGGATGCACTCGAGGATCTAGCATCAGACCCACACTGCAAAGCGGGTTCGTCGATTTCGCATGGTTATTGAAGGGAATTACCCACAGCCAGCCCCCCTCAAAGACATGGTGCAGAGTTCCTTCAGACAATTGAAACGGAAGCTGATAGCTCTCTTTGGTTGCACTCACCTCGTGGTAGCAAGGCACCTCAACCATGTGTGTAAAAATCGCCCGCGAGTGGGTTGGTAGATCATGATGACGTAGATCGAATTTCTCAGCTAACAGCGACCGGAAACCGCCAGCATCGACAACATACTCCGCCTGAAACTCTTGTTCTCTATCCGTAGTCAACTGCACACCATCAGCATCAATATGAACAGACTGGATATTGGTCTTCTGCAAAACCTTCGCTCCATAGCGGATAGCGACCGTCATCAAAAAATAATCGGTATCCTGCCGGTAGAGATGGAGTTCGTGGCCGTGGGGCTGCTTGGGAATCACTGCCTGCAGCGTATGATCTCTGTTGAAAGGTTGGTCTTCGGTATGGTGTGCGTAGCTAAAGTGGCGCTTAACGCCGTGGGAAGTACCGATGTGTTCGAAATAATTTTCAGAACTGAAGTAGGCGAGTTCTGGAACATCGTAGAACTCCGCCATTGACCGCATGATCTCGGAGGTTTCCAGGATCATGGATTCTCCGATGGCGAACTTGGGGTGACTACTGGCCTCAAAGAGAATCACCTTTTGGCCTTGGCGGGCTAGAATCGACGCCAGAGTTGAACCGGCGATACCGGAGCCAATAATCGCTACGTCAAATTGATTGTTGTTCGGTTTCATAGTTCATCTCTGGAGAAAACAGCAGGGGCACTGTAACGAGTGCTGTTGAGTTCTTGTCTCGTTGAAGATTGAGTCAGATTAATGCTTGAACTGGGTCGGTAGCCTGCTCATACAATAAGTTGATATTCATGCGACGGGAATAGCCAAAAATGCGGCT
Source organism: Acaryochloris thomasi RCC1774 (assembly GCF_003231495.1). Classification (NCBI taxonomy): domain Bacteria; kingdom Bacillati; phylum Cyanobacteriota; class Cyanophyceae; order Acaryochloridales; family Acaryochloridaceae; genus Acaryochloris; species Acaryochloris thomasi. The sequence goes on along the minus strand of NZ_PQWO01000011.1, from coordinate 23,977 downwards.
CAATGTTTCAAAAATGCACCACTCGAGGAAAGTCCTTCTCGTTAGATGGGCCAAATTTCATCAATATTTGCTGTAACCAGATGTCGTTAACTTGAACAAGCAAAAAGGGGCCAAGGGGAGGAATGCAGAAGAGGTCGCTGATTTATGTAAGAGGTCTAATATTTAGCCCGTAATTAGGCCGAACACAAAGCTACCGAGGGCTAAAAAGAAACCAATCCCCCAGGCGAAACTGCGGAACGGTGTGATGCCTGCGGCATAGAAAAAGAAATGTAGCCCCCGCGTGACGGAAAAAGCGATCGCAGCAGATTGAGTCCAGGTATTTGAGATGTTTGCGATCGCAGCCGTCAGAACAAGAGGGGCAAACAGAGCTAAACCCTCAACATGGTTGCGGACATTGCGAGCCAAACGACCCGTCAGTGCCGTCGCTTCTTTAAAGCTATAGCCTTGCTCTCGGTTTGATAAAGCGTATTTGGCTCCACCCGTTATATCAAGCTGAAGCTGTTGAACCAAGATCGCAATCCACAAGATTGCAGTGACGCTCAATAGAGACCAGAGTTCGATTGTCATACTATTCTTCTCATCAAGATTTAAATAGAGGTGCAAGTCACAGGCGCTTCCACCTCTGTGATTGAGAACAGCTAAAGCTCTATCAAGCCGCCTTGAGTGGAGCATTGCGCTGAGCTTCTACTTTCCGGGGATGGGGAATTTTATTTGATGATTCTTATCCAAAAATCTGGCCTCCGATGGCATAACCACCTTCAGCCGTTTCTTCGATCTGGACTCCGATAAATGGCTTGATATCGCCTTTGCCCGCTTCTTGAGCAAAGTCACTGAGCGTATTCGTAAACCGCTCAACGAGCTTGGCTTTTTCATCCTTCGTCCAAGCATTCTTGGGAACCGTGAGTTTAATCGTAGGCATGGTTTAATCTCCTATTTTGGATTGTGTGAAATTGACCAACACGTTCTGTGACAGCTAAACACAGCTATCTGCCAATACGTCTTGGATTGTCAGCAAGGCAAAAGCAGAAAACTCAGAGTCTTCCTGACGGGTTAAGCAGCCAGTGCCTCCACCGGAAACTGAATTTCGACCACCATTTCTGATTCATGGCCCGGTTTCGGTGGCACGATAAAAACCTCCCGCCCCGGCCCAATCAGCTTGTATTGATGGTTTTCTGCCCAGGTACCTATGGCGCTGTAGGAGAGGTGCCCCTTTTCAGGACCACCAAACCGTACCGCCGTCACTGCCATTTCGACTGGAGGTAATTCTCGGACATCCATTGATGAACCGTTAGCTAACGGTACGCTGATGTCTAGAGCCTGAGTCAGCAAGAATCCAAACTCTAAGTCCCAGTTCGCTTCTTCATACAGCTCTCCGTAAATCACGGCGGCAAAGTGCCCAATGGACTTAGCATCAACTTGTTTGTTCACAGCCTGTCCCACGTCTGAGATGGCTGCGAAGGTTTGCGCTAGGTCTGGATAGGTCCGCCGCAATGACAAGAAAGGCGTTGCAGGTAGAGATTTCAAAACGACGTCGTCATCTTGAAACTGCCCTTGGCGCTCAATCTGCTGCAGGCGAGATTCTACCGCTCGAAGGCGAGCGGCTTCGGTTTGGAGGGTTTGCTCAATCTGCACCTTTTTTAGAGAGAGCATCCCGCGAATTTCATCGGGAGAGACCTCCTCTTCAGTCAGACGCTTGATTTGCTCTAGCGAGAGTCCCAGATCTTTGAGGGCAAGAATGCGGTTGAGTTCGGTGAGTTGCTGAACGCTGTAGTAGCGATAGCTGGTGTTGCGATCGCACTCCATCGGTTTAAACAACCCAATATCGTCGTAGTAGCGCAGCAGACTAGCAGGCACCTGGGCAATTTTGGAAAACTCACCAATGCGAAACATCCTTGCTTCCTCTGAGCCAATATTCCGTAGTCTAGAGTTTCAAGTAACTTGAAGGTCAAGCAAGTTCTTGTCTGGTTGAAATTTGAAGAGAAGCCGGCCTCATTTACTGATAATTAATACAAGGTAGGGTAGATTACTTACTGTGCTTGTCTTTGAGAGAGGGTAGAGCTGTGAAAACTTTGGAAGAAATTAAGGAATGGTTAGTACAGCACCAATCAGTATTGCAGGAGCGTTATCAAATCAGAGAGTTAGGGATTTTTGGCTCTTACATTAGGCAAGAACAGACGGAATCTAGTGATGTGGATGTACTGGTGGAGTTCTCTAAGACACCGAGCCTTTTGAAGTTCGTCAATTTAGAGAACTACCTCAGCGATAATTTGGGTGTAAAGGTTGACCTCGTGCATAAAGCTGGTTTAAAGCCACGCATTGGTAAACGGATTTTGGCGGAGGTGGTCTATCTGTGACCCAGCGACAGATTCAGGATTATTTAGAGGATATTTTGGATGCGGTGGATGCGATCGAGCAGTTTACGGCGGGTGTTAAATTTGAAGCATTTTCGCAAAACTTAGAGAAAGTATTTGCGGTATCAAGGGCGATGGAAATTATTGGTGAAGCAGTGAAACGGGTTCCAGACTCTGTAAGAAGCCAATATCCTGATATACCCTGGCGGGATATTGCTGGAATGCGAGATAAGTTGATTCATGATTACTTCAATACGGATGTAGAGATCATCTGGGAGGCAGTTCAGACAGATGTGCCACAGTTGAAGATCATGATTGCTAAAGTTTTAGAGGCAATTAAAGAATAGCTTCAGGATGCGTTTGACAAGCTGGAGACTAATCTTTGAGTTCAGATGATGGAAGCATCGGCGACGATCTCAGGACAACTAGGGATTTGGCCCAGCAAACGACAGATGGTAGTGATTCTTCGTAAAGCAGGCTTAAAGGTTTCCGTAGGTCAGTATTCGATCAGAGTCAAAGACTGCGACCACTTTGTATTTCAAGAATACAGGGGTGACTTAGGCGACCCTGCCATTGATGCCAATGCTGATTCCGTTGAAGAGATGATGCGTGATAGGCAATTAGTCTCCGAAGCCCTCAGCCGCGCTGGAGTTCGGCACCGTTTCGAAATCTATGACCATTATTCAGAAGAAGTTGGTTATTTACATTGCAACTGGCCCAAGCAAGAAGAACTGTGAGCACGACACAGCAGCCCATCAGCTCTGAAATGGAACAAAGCTTTGCGGAAGTAGTGCAACTGATCCAAGCTGCGAAGCAAACCGCCGTTCAAGTCGTCAATAAGCAACTGTTGAACTGTACTGGCAGGTGGAAGTCTACATTAGCCAAAAGCTAGAGCAGGCCGAATGGAGTGATGGCGTCGTCAAGCAGCTAGCTGAATACCTAGCCCAGACTCAGCCCGGACTGCGCGGATTCACGCCAAGAGACCTGTTTCGGATGCGCAAATTTTACGAGACCAACCGCGACGATGAAAAAGTGACATCACTGGTGTCACAATTATCCTGGACCCATAATTTAATCATTCTCAATCAAAGCAAACGCCCCGAAGAACGGGAGTTTTACCTCCGTCTAGCCGTTCAGGAGAAATGGTCAAAGCAGGAGCTAGAGCGTCAGTTTAAAGGCGCGTTGTTTGAGCGCAGCGTACTGAATCCAGCACAAGCCGCATCAGCAGTGTCACAATCTCATCCTGAACTGCTGGATGTTTTTCACGATGATTATTTCGTAGATTTTCTCAATCTGCTAAAGCCGCATACAGAAGCAGATCTGCGTCAGGGCTTATTGCAGCACCTCAAATCAAGTCCACAGAATAATCAAACCCTTCCCTGTAGGATAAAACTAGCCAGAACACTCTTAACCAAAATTCTTGATGTCTACGGCCCCCTCAAAAGCGACGGCCCAAGCCGCCAATGAATCCTTCGTTGCCACTATGCGGGAGTTGACGAGGGCTTATCAATCATTCTCAGCCTGTTCAGATACTCATATTCGACAGTTCGATCTTACGCCTGCTCAATTCGACGTGATTGCAACCCTCGGCAATACCAACGGTTTGAGCATGGGAGAAATCGGCGAAAAGACCCTAATCACTAAAGGAACGTTAACTGGCGTGATCGATCGCCTGATCAAGAAATCGCTCGTGTACCGAGAAACCCCCGCAGACAACCGCCGCAGCGTCATTGTTCAATTGACGCCAGAAGGGCAGCAAAACTTTGAAAAGGTTTTCCCTGAGCATATTGCTTACCTGAAGGAGCGGTTTGAGAGACTTGATCCTTCAGAACTAGAACTTTTAAAAGTTCTGCTTAGTCGCCTAAAGCAGGCTTTCTAAAGATAATCCCTAAAACTCTCTTGCCAGAATCGGCTTGAGTGAGCTAGTATTTCTGCATGGTTCTAATTAGAACTATATTTAACCAGCAGAAGGATTTCATGATGTCACAACATAGCGCCACATCTTCGGCCACTGCCCACCTAGAGACGGGTACCCACTGGATCTGTAGCTGCGGATTATCAAAGAATGCTCCCTACTGCGACGGCGGCCATCAAAGCACCTCGCTCCAGCCCATAGAACTAGAGGTTCAAGCCCCTAAGGTTGTCGAGATCTCCTACTGATTGGAGCTATCGCAATTTGACTCGCAATGGATACAATTTTTTTGCCCATAGTTTTAATTAGTACAGTTCTGGAGAGAAGAGAAAATGAAGCTCACTATTCACGATCCTGTTTCTTCCGCGCCTCCGGCCCGCTCTCTGCGGTTGGCGAAGCCTACGATTGATTTGGATACTGCGCCCTATGCGATCGCACTTTTACGGCTCAGCTTGGGGCTGCTCTTTCTCGCCCACGGTTTGCTGAAGGTGTTTACGTTTACGTTGCCAGGGACCGCTCAGTTTTTTGATAGCGTCGGGCTTCCGGGCTTTATGGCCGCACCCGTTGCCTTGGCCGAAATCATCGGTGGACTGCTGTTAATTGCCGGGATTTATACGCGTTGGGTAGCTTTGGGACTGTTCCCAATTTTGCTGGTTGCCACACTCAAAGTACATGGTGCCAATGGTTGGCTATTCACCAATGAAGGAGGGGGCTGGGAGTTTCCGGCTTTGTTTGCGATCGCATCTCTAGTGCAGTTCCTTCTGGGGGACGGAGCCTATGCCATTGGCTCGATCTAGCATCGCCAGCGTTAGGAGTCTATCAGGAGCGCAAGGTGAAAATCATGAGCTTGACATCAGCAAAAAATAATTCAGCCTTCAAGCGACTCATATCTATTCACTGGTGGATGGCCCGCTCATTAAAAGGTTCTGCGCGCCCGCTGGCGTCAGTGGAGCACATGGCTACGAACAAAACGACCTTAAATTTTTCACCATGAACGAGCTACCCGCCATCTTTTTATCCCACGGCGCGCCAGACCTCCCTATTCGAGAGGGAGCCGCTCAACAGTTTTTGCGGGCCCTGCACAAACAGATTCCTCGTCCCAAGGCTATTCTGGTGATTTCTGCTCACTGGCTTTCAGATTCCCCCGTCGTGAGTGCAACACCACAACCCAGAACAATCCATGACTTTTCAGGTTTCCCGAAGCAGCTTTACGAATTAAGTTACCCGGCTAGTGGTGATCCTGAACTGGCGGCTCGGGCCTCTGAATTGCTAACTCAAGCGGGTATTACGTGTGAGGTGCATCCCTTTAGAGGTCTTGATCATGGGGCTTGGACCCCTTTGACTTTGATCTACCCCAAGGCTAACATTCCGGTCATACAGCTTTCGATTCAGCCGTATCGCGATCCGCGTTATCACTGGGAAGTGGGTCAGGCGTTGGAAGCATTACGGCAGGAAGGAGTCCTGATTATCGGCAGCGGGAGTGCGACTCATAATCTCAATGCTTCTAGAGAGAGCTACAGTGCATCCCCTCCAGAATGGGTGACTCAGTTTGATGACTGGCTGGCTAAAACAATCACACAGGGGAACTGGGATGATCTGCTCAACTATCGACAATTAGCGCCCTATGCTCAAGAGAACCACCCCACCGAAGAGCACTTGCTGCCTTTGTTTGTCGCTTTAGGAGCTGGCGGGAAGGCTATCAAAGGACAACAGCTTTATCGCGGTTTTACTTACGGTACGCTCAGCATGGCGGCCTATGCCTGTTAGATGAAAATTACCCTCGTAGCTCAGTATCAAACGAGCAGCTGTTAAGTAGATAGGCGCAACACTCTTGCAGACGGGTTTCGGCTCCGCTCAACCCTCGACTCCTAGACGAGCAAACCGTTTAGCAGGCTGAGCGGAGTCGAAGCCAGCGGTCGGTTTAATACCTGATAGACATCAATGACTTATTTTATCTGCTGGACTTTTTGCTGGATTAGGTTGTCGATTTTTTCAATCCCAGATTTGGATTGCGGCACATCAAACGTTTCTGGAGATGCATCAGCGGTAAAACGATCAACAAAAACACTAAATGCGGTCTTATCATCAGGATGAGCAATGACATAGGCTCGCAGCTCAGATTTAGCCATGCTATTGAAGTCAGGCTTGCTCACAAAAACCTCCAACGACCGTTGCGGTATATTTCTATCTCTATATTATCGCCCGCAAGAATGAATACGTTTCCGGTTCGCTCGTCAAGACGAATGACAAAGATAGGCATGAATGAGTTAGTCAGGGATTGGCATAGCGTTATACAAATAACCCCCTGATCAGCCGTTGGCAAAATGAATACCCATGCTAGTCAATAGTCTCTGCTTAGGTTAAAAGGTGCTACTGGAGTATACAAGATAAGGGACTGAGGTCTAACGGCTCGGCCATCAGGGGTGCGAGAATTATATCAACGCGTCAAGCAATAGAGTGCTGCGAGCGTCCCACTGCATGGATTTATTGGACGTCAAATCAGCGCTACTCAAGTAGAAATTTAGCATCAGACTGATCTTCGATAGCTAGTTGCGCTGCCGCTAAAAATTCATGACCTACGGCGGGGTCAGCACTGGAACCATCTTGTAAAAAAGATAAATCGCCAAGAAGACCGCCAACAACATCAGTTGGACAACTTTCATAGTGCTGCTTTAAAAACTCGTACATCGCCAAGTAGGACTGGCGGACAGTGATACTATCTTCCCAGGCAACCATTAATCCTCCAACGAAACTAAAAGCTCGCGCAGCAGCTCGGCTAGCGCTTCACGCTCAGTTTTCTCCAACACACTGAGAATCTGTTGTCCGTTAGCAACATGGGCTTCAACCGCTTTTTCAATCAAACTGAAGCCTTTATCCGTCAAATGAATCAGCGTCCCTCTGCGATCGCAAGGGTCAGGAATACGCTCCACAAGCTCCGCTTTCTCTAGACCATCAATCCGATGCGTCATTGTGCCGGAGGACACCATCATGGAATTGAATAACGCCGTGGGCGAAAGCTGATAAGGCGGACCCGACCGCCGCAGGGTCGCCAATACATCGAATTCCCCACCGTTCAAGCCGAAATCTGAGAAGACTTCTCCCAGCGATCGCTCTAGGTGTTTGGCCAACCGCGCCATTCTGCCCATGACTCCCATTGGCGATGCATCTAAATCAGGACGCTCTTTTCGCCACTGAGCCAACACTTCATCAACTGCATCAACTGCCATAGGGGTTCGTTTTCAGGAATCATACTGCCAACAATCTTAACGTCAAGATAAATGCTAGAATCTTGAAATAAAGAATCTTGATATCAAGACAAAATGAAAAAGATATCAACTGGCCGTCTATCCGACCTCTTACTAACGGCTCTGGCTCCCATCTCTTGGGGGACAACCTATGTTGTTGCCACAGAGTTTTTGCCGCCTAATCATCCGCTGTTGGTGGCTGCGATGCGATCGCTTCCCATTGGTCTGCTGCTGATCGCTGTCTCCAGGAAGCTGCCTCAAGGCATCTGGTGGCTGCGGATGTTGATTTTAGGGGGCTTAAATATCGGCGTTTTCCAGGCGTTATTGTTCGTAGCCGCCTACCGTCTTCCGGGAGGTGTAGCCGCAACGGCGGGGGCGATTCAGCCCTTACTGGTTGGACTCTTTGCCTGGGTGATTTTAAGTCAGAGGCCGTCCAGGGTTTCTGTGGCGGCTGCGATCGCAGGTTTCATCGGTGTGGGGCTACTGGTCCTTAGTCCTGCGGCTCGTCTGGACAGTGTGGGAATTACTGCAGCGCTTGCAGGTGCGGGTGCAATGGGGCTGGGCACAGTGCTGGTCAAACGGTGGAAGCCTCCTGTTCCGCTAATGGTTTTTACTGCTTGGCAGCTAACGGTGGGTGGACTGATATTACTGCCCGTTGCTCTAGTCACAGAGGGACCGTTTGAGCAAATCACCTCAACGAACATATGGGCCTTTATCTATCTAGGTTTGATTGGTACGGGTCTGGCTTACGCACTGTGGTTTCGGGGAATCGCCAAGTTAAACCCCACGGCTGTTTCTTATTTGGGACTGCTGAGTCCTGTGGTTGCCACCCTGATCGGCTATCTCTTTTTGCAGGAGACCTTTACCGGTATCCAACTGGCCGGAATTGCAATTGTGCTAGGCAGCGTACTGGTTGGGCAACAGTCTGACTGATCAACAAAATACCTATCTTCTGCTGGTTAAGCGTTTAGAAAATCAACACTATTATTTCGAGGTAATTCATCACCATGGCTCAAAATATTCAGCGACTCAATCCACCTGAGTTGGGCGATCCATCTCACTATGGATTTACAAACATTGTGCTCGTTCCTGCCCATCAAACCCTTGTTTTCATTGCGGGGCAAGGAGGCATGAATCAGCAGGGTAATTCAACTGACTTTGACAGTCAGCTAAGCCAAGCTTTTACGAATCTGAGAGCGGCTTTAGTGGCTGTCGGTGCGACGCCCGAACAGGTTGTGAAAATTACGGTGCTTTCTGTAGACCACGATGCGAGGAAACAGGAACTGATTTCAGCCGCACGGAATGCGATGTGGCCGGGTGATATTAAACCGGCTAGCACGCTTATTCCTGTGCCTCGGTTGGCGGGAGAAGGAATGTTGTTTGAGATAGATGCGATGGTCGCAATTCCCACTCCTGAAGAACGTTAGGGGGCTGAATGCCTTGAGCGCGATAAAACAAACCGCACTTGTTATCGGAGAGTATTCATGGTCAACTACATCTGTATTACCTGCGGAACGCAGTTTGCTGACACGTCTTCAGCACCCGAACGCTGTCCCATCTGCGAAGATGACCGGCAGTACGTGGGGCATGACGGTCAGCAGTGGACAACCTTACCTGAACTCAGAAAAGAACACCACAATCGTATTGAGCAGCAAGAAGAGAATCTATACGGTATTGGGACAGAACCGAGTTTTGCGATTGGTCAGCGGGCATTGCTAATCCAGTCAAAGCAAGGGAATGTTCTGTGGGACTGCATCAGTCTTATTGATGAGCAGACGGTTGACAAAGTGAATGAGCTAGGTGGGGTGGATGCAATCGCACTTTCCCACCCTCACTTTTATGCATCAGCAGTTGAATGGGCAAACGCTTTTGATGCTGAGATCTATCTGCACGAAGCGGATCGTCAGTGGATGATGCGACCCGACCCTCGGCTCCAGTTCTGGAAAGGTAACGTATTAGAACTAAAGGGACTGACATTGATCAACATCGGCGGCCATTTCGAAGGTGGGACCGTCTGCCATTGGGCATCCGGTGCACATGGAGCCGGTGGGCTTTTGACGGGCGATCTGATTCAAGTCGTCCCTGCTAAGCACTGGGTTAGTTTTATGTACAGCTATGCCAACCTGATCCCGCTTTCAGCATCAAAGGTTAGACATATTGCGAATTCTCTAGAACCTTACAGCTTTGACCGACTTTACGGCGCTTGGTGGGATGCTGTGATTACTGTAGAGGCGAAAACCAGCGTTAAATGTTCAGCGGAGCGCTACATTAGAGCGATTGAAGATGCCGCTTAGTGCTGCTATAGAAGAGCGAAGGAATATCGCCTATCCCTCATCCAAACCTTGATAGAGCTGTTGCGGCAGTTGATTGACTACACGCTGAAAGACTGCAGGGCTATTGAGTCCCTGGGACAGAATTAGCGATCCCTGGATCGCGAGAACCGCATTCTCGGCACGCTGCAGGGCAATATCTTTACTAAGCCCCTCTGCCATTAAGAGGGTTGCGATCGCATCGATCCAACTTCGCAACAGCATCTCAACCTTGGCATGAAACACGTCCCGAGCCGACCCCATGAGCAAGATGGCCTGCAGACAGGGCTGGTCTCCTTGCTCATACAGCCGACTAATCCCATCACACATCTTTTGTAGGCGGGCTGGAGCCTCTCCCTGACCGCGCAGTACTTGCAGAATGTGTATTTCAGTCTCTTGCTCTAAATAGTCGAGAACCGTCGCTACCATTTCAGACTTACCGCCTGGAAAGTGGTGATAGAGGCTGGCCTTACCTAAGCCGGTTGCCTCCGAGATCCTGGAAAGAGTAGCACCATCGTAGCCGTGCTGCCGAAAAAGCCCTAACAAACTGGGGATATACTGCGCCTTCGACATAGACAAAGCAGCTCGAAAACTTATTTGAAATTGTACCAAACGTTCAGTATGATTAAATGTACCGAACGTTTGGTACAAAACCGAGAACGAGGCCCAATGCTGATCAACGAATTTCCTCTCAATCTTCAGCGCGCTATCACTCGCCATGAGATGGCAAAAGATCAGATTTTGTTTCAGCAGGGAGAGCCTACCCAGGCTATCTATTGGGTCGAGTTTGGCCGATTGAAGCTCGTCAGCTTTACGGAGCAACAAGTGGTCACCCACTACTCAGTAGAAGCTGGCGAGAGCTTTGCTGAAACGGCCCTGTATTTCGATGCCTACGGCTGTACAGTGATCGCAGAGCAACCCTCTCGCGTTATCGCCGTTCCCAAACAGATTTTTTTGGACACACTGCGCCAATCGCTTGAGCTATCCGAGCAGTACCGCTCACATCTGACCCATCGTTTTTTTGCCGTCACGCAGTTTTTAGAGCTGAGGAGTATTCGATCAGCCCGAAATCGCCTACTGCGCTACCTGATTCAGCGTCGTCCTCAAGGGCAGGCAACTGTTGCGTTAGATAGACCTTTAAATGCGATCGCTGATGAACTAGCCCTCTTGCCCGAAAGCTTGTCCCGCTTACTAGCGCAGCTTCAGGCTGATGGGATTATTACCCGTAAGAAACGAAGTATTACTTTCTCTCAAGAATGGTTAGAGAACCTTACAGAGTAATGCGAACTTAACCTTGGTTAAGGAACTCAGCGGAAATGCTCTTCTACACTGATTTGGATTCATTTCTTCGGAGTAATGCTGTGATTAGACATCTGAGCCGACGTACACTTTTGACTCATGGCACTGCGGGCTTTGTCGGCAGTACTATCCTCGGCTCTCCTGCTTGGGCGGGCGTTCACGAGAAGGGGGCCATGATCTCCGCTCATTCATCCGCTTCTGACGTTCAGGCAGTTCGGTATCGAACAACAACCGTTGAGGGGTTAGAGATTTTCTACCGTGAAGCTGGCTCACCAGACGCACCAACGCTATTGCTACTTCATGGCTTTCCCACCTCATCCCACATGTTTCGCAATCTGATACCAGCCCTTGCCGATCAGTTTCATCTTGTCGCTCCTGACTATCCTGGCTATGGCAACAGCTCCATGCCTCTGGTCACTGAATTTGATTACACCTTTGATCGCTTGGCAGAAATTATGGATGGCTTCATCCAAGCCACGGGTTTAGAACGCTATAGCCTCTATCTAATGGATTATGGCGCACCCATTGGTTTTCGCATTGCGACTCGCCATCCAGAGCGAGTACAAGCCCTAATTATTCAAAATGGGAATGCTTACGATGAAGGGCTGAGTAAGTTCTGGGATCCGCTAAAAGTCTATTGGCAGAACCGAACTGATGAAAATGCAGCCCCACTCAAGCCGTTCTTCGAAATCAAGGCGACTGAATGGCAATATATTCATGGTGTACGCAACCCCGAGGCCGTTAGTCCCGACAACTGGAACCTTGATCAACGATTTCTAGATCGCCCGGGGAATAAAGACATACAGCTAGCGCTGTTCTACTCCTACGGGTCAAATCCACCCCTTTACCCCAAATGGCAAGCCTACATGCGGGAAAATCAACCCCCAACGTTGCTGGTTTGGGGTAAGAATGATCAAATTTTTCCAGCATCGGGGGCACATCCCTATAAGCGAGATTTAACCAACCTCAAGTTTCATCTGCTAGATACCGGACATTTTGCTTTGGAAGAGGAAGGCATACTGATTGCTGAACAGATTCGCACCCTCTTTACCCAAGAAGCATTGATTTGAAGTCCTTGAAGATTTCTCGTTCCTCATACCTAAACTGGAGACTCAGCTCATGGCCATTACTCAAGGCGCTCACCATATTGGGCTCACCGTCCCTGACCTAACAGCTACCCGCAACTTTTTCATTGACGTATTGGGGTTTGAGCAGGTCGGTGAGGTCCCTGACTATCCTGCTGCTTTCATCTCTGATGGGACAACCATGTTGACCCTATGGCAGGCGGTCAATCCTGATTCAGCAACCCCCTTTGATCGTAAAAACAACATCGGCCTCCACCATTTTGCCCTCAAGGTCGACAGCCTCAACACCCTCAACACTCTTCATCAAACGCTCGTCAATACTGAAGGCGTTGAAATCGAGTTTGCTCCAGAATCCTTGAACGGTTTTCCTGCCCATCACATGATGTTCTATATCCCAGGGGGCATCCGCATGGAACTGTTTGCCCCTGGATCTTGAGCGGAGCGTAAATACAATGGCAATTCCAGGCTGGCCCCGTTCAGAATCCCCCTTCCATCAGGGTGAACTCGCAATTCAAGCACGGTTCGGTGCTCAGGAGCGCATGGATCGCCAAGGTCGACGCATGATCCGGGAGTCTCTAACCAAGCAGCATTGTCAGTTCTTTCCTCAGCTTCCCTATGTGACCGTTGGCACAGTGGACGAAGCAGATCAGATTTGGGCCTCAATCCTTGTAGGGAAACCCGGTTTCATCTCGGCTCCCGATCAGCAAACTCTGCGGATCAACGCTCAGCCTCTCTTTGGTGATCCGCTGGCTAAGACCTTGAGAAAGGGGCGCGATATCGGGTTGCTCGGCATTGAGCTAGAAAACCGTCGTCGCAATCGAGTCAACGGAAGCATCAGTGCAGTTCATATTGATAGCTTTGAGATTCAGGTGGTACAGACCTTCGGCAATTGCCCACAGTACATTCAGGCTCGCTCCTCAGCGTTGGATGCATTCGATCCAGCCGCACCGAAGCCAGTACACAAGTTAACAGCCTTGTCTGAATCGGAGCGATCGCTGATTACGGCAGCCGATACCTTTTTTATTGCCACAGCCTACCAAAATGAAGCAGCAGGCGCGGCCAGCGGCGTTGATGTCTCCCATCGGGGCGGTAAACCGGGCTTCGTCCGCATTGATGATGACGATACACTCACGGTTCCTGACTTTTCAGGGAATTGCCATTTCAATACCTTCGGCAATATCGAACTGAACCCTCGGGCTGGACTATTATTTCTTGATTTCCAACGGGGAGATCTGCTATATCTCACTGGAGCTGCCGAGGTAATTTGGAGCGGCGCTGAGGTCGAAGCCTTCGCTGGGGCTGAACGATTGTTCCGCTTCCATCCCAAAAGCGGCTATCGGGTAGAAGGCAGTCTGCCGCTGCACTGGTCAATTCCAGAGTTTTCGCCTTTTCTAAAGCAAACGGGCGTTTGGTGATAGGAGGAAAGCAACATAAGGAAAGTAGAAGTTGTCCCCTCAGAGAAATAGATGAGAAAGCTGCACGGTGGCTTGGATGGCAATCAGTTAACTCACGCCAGCGGGTTTAGCATCAAATTTCACGGTGGGATAGTACCCTTCGGGTTTGTCCCCAACGATCGCGCCTCCGGTGAGCATGGCCTGCATTCCAGGCGTGAAGAAGGTGTACGGAAAGGAGGGATCAGGAGCGCTGGCTTTGTTGATGCGATCGCAAAGTTCCTTCGGAATCTCAAACTCTAACGCCTTGAGATTATCTTCAAGCTGATGCAGTTTGGTCGCCCCCACAAGCACAGACGCTATCCCTGGCTGATTCGCAGCCCAGTTGACCGCCACCTGCGCCATACTGCGATCGAGTTCTTTAGCGACAGCCTCTAGTTCAGCCACGATCTTCCAGTTACGATCGGTAAATTTGTTGAAGGCTGGGTTATCGGCTCCGGCGAGATCGGCAAGGCGTCCTTCCCCTTCGCCGCCCTGCTCGCTGGGCTTATACTTCCCACTCAATAGACCGCTAGCTAACGGACTCCAGACCATAATGCCCATGCCGTGCTGAGTGCCAAGGGGGACAAATTCATTCTCAATATTGCGTTCAACGAGGGAGTATTCGAGCTGCAAAGTGGAGAGGGTTTCATAGCCCCTCAGTTCTGCAGTAGTCTGAGCGCGGGACGCATACCAAGCCGGAACATCTGATAAACCCACATAGCGAACTTTCCCAGATCTAACGAGATCGTCTAGCGTTCGCATCACTTCTTCAGCAGGCGTAATACTGTCCCAGGTGTGGAGGATGTACAGATCGATGTAGTCTGTCCCCAAGCGCTGCAGCGATCCCTCGACAGCTCTGAGGATATTCTTGCGACCGTTGCCGCCTGCATTGGGGTTGCCGGGGTCGGCGTTGTAGGAGAACTTGGTTGCGATCGCAACTTTATCGCGCAAGCTCCGTTCTTTAATGAACTCACCCACCCAAGTTTCACTGGTGCCATTGGTGTATAAATCAGCCGTATCCACGAAATTTCCGCCAGCGTCAACGTACATATTGAAGAGTTGACTAGCGGTTTCTCGATCTGCGCCCCAGCCCCAATCGGTACCAAAGGTCATCGTGCCCAAAGCCAAACGACTAACGCGGAGACCGCTACGGCCAAGGGTATAGTATTGATTGATCGACATATTTGATTCCTAGTTCTTGGATGTTCTATGAATTAAATTGTGATTAGCCCAGGCCACCGCCATCGATATCGAAGCGCATTCCTGAAACGTAGGAGGCTGCACCTGACGCCAGCCATATCACGGCCTTAGCAATCTCTTCCGGCTGCGCCACTCGCTTCATGGGGTAGCTGGAAACAAGCTGTTCTTCTGTTACGCCCCAGTCTTTTTGTACCCGCTCCCACATGGGTGTATCCACACCACCAGGGGCAATAACATTGACGCGAATATCCTTCCCGTATTCTTGAGCCGCCATTTTAGTCATATGAATCACGGCGGCTTTACTCGCGCCATAGCCCACAATATTTGGGAAGGCACGGTGACCACCGATACTGGCGTTGTTGATGATGGCCCCTTTTGTTTTCAGTAAGTGGGGAATCTCATATTTCATGCCGAGAAAGACGCCCCGTGCGTTGGTGTTCATTAGGTCGTCAAATGCTGCAATGTCGGTATCTGCGATCGCATCTGGGGGATAGTCAATTCCTGCATTATTGAAGGCCACATCCAGGCGACCATATTTCGCAACGCAGCCTTCGACAAAAGCCTTAACCTGCTCGGCATTACGAACATCTGCCTGGAGATAAGTAGCCTCGCCGCCGCTGTCACGAATCTCGGATTCTACCTGTTGACCCAAGTTTGCTCGCCGTCCGCAGAAAAAGACTTTTCCGCCCTCTTGAGCAAAAGCCTTAGCGGTGACCTTGCCGATACCGGAGGTGGCTCCTGTAATCAGAATGACTTTGTTGGTGAAGCGATTGCCAAGAGTGGAAGCGCTTGACTCAGTTGATTTGGGGGAAGCGGCAGTTAATTCTCCGGTAGCAATTGCAGCCGTTAGGCCCGTGGCTGCGACAACCCCTGTCGTCACGATTTGTCGTCGTGTGAATTCGGTCATGGTGATGCCTTCTGTTAGTGTAAATTTCACTTTGGCTGAAATCTGGAGTCCACAGCCGGTTCTTCTGCCGCTGGAATGCTAGCCACTTTTGTTTTTCTCAGATGCTTCTTCTACGCTGCAGCTCGTGCTCCAGTTCTTAGACTTATGCGAGTTGTCCACCCGTAACGTCTAAGTCCATTCCATTAATAGAAGTTGCTTCATCTAAAGCCAGGAACATGACAGCCTGCGCTATTTCCGCAGTGTTCATAATTCGGGGAGTGACAAAATTGGGAGCCATTTGCTCGTATGTCAATCCTTGATATTCGAAGGACTGCTGCAGCATCGGGGTATCAACAGCTAAAGGAGAAATGGAATTGATGCGAATATTACGTTTTGCGTTAGCGCTGGCAGCAGCTTTAGTCAGACCAATGACGCCATGCTTGCTGGCGTTGTAATGTGGCGTGTTAGCGAAACCCCGATGTCCAGCCACTGATGCCATATTGATAATAATGCCGCTGTTTTGCTGAATCATAACAGGCAGCTCATATCGCATCGCATAGAACACACCGTCAAGATTGGTGGCGATCATATTGCGATAGTTATCGAGATCCATCTCTTGAATTTCTACTGGCGTCATAAACACACCCGCATTGTTGAAGGCGATATCCAACCGGCCATATTTATCGACAGTGGCATTGACAAACTGTTCTACCTGTTTAGGGTCCCGCACATCAGACTGAAAATAAGTGGCTTCTCCTCCAAGAGCGCGAATATCCTTTTCTACCTGTTGTCCGAGGTTCGCGCGACGTCCGTTGAATGCAACCTTTGCCCCTTCTTTTGCAAACGCTTTAGCTGTTGTCGCACCAATGCCAGAGGTTGCTCCCGTAATCAGAACAACTTTCTCAGAGAATCTACCGCTAGATTTAGCTGACTCACTTTGCGGTTCCGGTGGGTTGAGTGTGTTTGCAGCAACGCTTTTGGCAGCGATCGCACTGGCGAAACCTGTGGTTGCGATCGCACCTGTCGTTATCACTTGGCGGCGAGTAAAATCTGGCATAGCAGTTCTTAATGCGCGGTATTTGCTAGGTACCCAGCTATGTTACGGATTATTTATTTACCCTGTATAGGACGATATTGCGCAAACTTGTACGTTTTCAGATGGCTCTGGCTTGATGCAGCCACTCTTGCAATCCCTTGTTGGATCATACTGAAGGAACCCTGGTGCTAGAATTTCAGCTCAAAGCAATGCGCTCGAATTTGAAACCACTCTCCATTGATGCACAGCACTGCGATATGTTTCGTGCGGGTGGTGAAGTAGTCTGAGCTTGGGTCTGAACCTAACTCACCATAGGATGAAATTAGCTCTTGCACCCCAGTCTGATTCAACAGTGGCAGGGTAACAGCCAAGGTGTTTTCAAGTATTTCATTAGGTGCGATAGTCAATTCTTGTGTGTGCCGCATTATTGAAGCCTCCGATGATGACTTCAATCGACGAAGGTTCACTGAGACCCAAATGAGCCGTTTCTATGTGCGAATGACAAACTCTCAGCAAGTTTCGGTCGCCTTGACTGAGAGAAATGAGAGGGTAATCTATCAGTATCATGATGGAGGAATGAGCCTACTAGAGCACTGGATTCAAGTGCACTCCTTCGCCAACACAGCCGAACGCTGCATTCAGGCAGACGACAAAGTCTCTCATGAGCCTGACTCTAGCGGCTAGATTGAGAACTTTCTAGCAATGTATGGGTAAATTCCGCAATATTCTCATGGCGGCAAGAACGCTTGAGTCATTCCCAAAGCGTAATTGAGAGTTGGTGATATATGCTCAATGGCCAGAAAAAACGACTGAAGTTTTGCCTCTTAGCAATACTGTCAGCCTCAATACTCGGGCTGATCTGTACGCCCGTAGCAGTACGATCTCAGGACGCGACAAGCCCCAACAGAGTGCAGACCACGCCATCACCGATTGTGATTGATGGGCGAGTTCTGTTTCAGGTGCATAGTATCTCTGGCTTTTCAGCCAAAGATCGCGCCGATCCCGTCAATCAGTCGCTAATGGATAGTCTCAGCAATGATTCCAGCACCGAACCACCCCGAGTTCAGATTGTTAGGCAAGATAATCTCCTGACACTACGGCTCAACGATCAGCATCTTCTAACAGTAACTGAGCGCGATTTACTCCCAGGAGTAATGCCGCGTGAGCAGGCGCAGCGTTGGCAAGATTGGCTCAATAAAGCACTCCAAAAAGCACAGCAGGAACGCACCCCTGGATACCAGCGCAAGGCATTCGGCCTGTTAGCCTTAGCCTTGATGACAACGATCTCACTTCACATGGTTGTCAACATCCTCAAGCAACGCTTGCTCTTGCGCTATGTTTCTCTAAATCCTCAACAGTCTTCAGTTCGGCGGGGTCAATCTCTAGTATTTTTAGGCATCCTCGGCTTGAAAGGCATTCTTTGGGTTACGGCTCTTATCTACACGACCGATCTCTTTCCCCTTGTTCGCCGATGGCGCTTTCAAGTCTGGTACAGCCTAGAAAAGAACCTCTGGTTTCCCCTATTTCAGCTAGGGGAGAACAATTACTCTCTGGCGGATATGCTCCTTTTATTAGGGCTTATTGTTGGACTGTGGCTATTAGTTGGCGCAATTGTACGTTTCCTTAAGGCCCAAGTATTAAGCTTTACCGGTATTGAGAAAGGTCCACAGGAGACCATTGCCACGCTCGCACACTATGGATTGACTAGCATTGGAAGCCTGGGTATCTTGCAAGCTTGGGGTATTGATATTAGCTCGCTTGCCATTATTGCGAGTGTACTAGGGGTTGGTATTGGCTTTGGCTTACAGGGTCTAGTGAATAATTTTGTCAGTGGGATAGTTCTGCTCATAGAGCGGCCTATCCAGGTGGGTGACTTTATTGACCTAGATGGTCTCTTTGGCACTATTGAACATATCGGAACGCGCAGTACTCAAATTCGTAGACTCGATCAAGTGTCTGTGTTTGTTCCTAATTCTGAGCTGGTCAGTCAGCGCCTGATTAATTGGAATTATGGCCAGCGGGTTGTTCGTGTCACTATCCCCGTTAAGGTAGCCTACAGCAGCGATATTGATCAGGTGCGCCAAGTGTTGCTAGGAATTGCCAAACATCATGATGGTGTGTTGGGCTATCCGCAACCCCTTGTTCTCTTTACAGATCTAGGTGACAGTGGGCTAAATCTTCTTTTGGTCGTATCTACACGGATGCCCAAAAATCAGTTTTTATTGAAAAGTGATCTGCAGTATCTGATTGTTAAGCGGTTTCAAGAATACAAAATCCGTATTCCTTACAATCAGCACGATTTACATGTGCAGTCACCTCAGCTCAATGCGCTCGTTGATACCTGGACTCAACAGCAGACGCCTCAACCGACCGAACTTTACTACCCTAATGCAATCAGTAGGCAAGGAACGATTCGCTCATCAACTTTCGAATCGACACCGGAAGATATTGGGGTAGGCGCGATGGCCAAACGTCGTGTCCCTCTTCAAGGTCTTGATATAGAGCAGCTTACAAATCAGATGCGGAGTCAAAACGGAATTGACATCAAAGATCGAACATATCGTCTCCGCAGCTATCCCAAAAGTTTTTTGGGTTGTGAAGCCGTTGACTGGCTGATGCATACTCAGGGAGTCTCGACTCAAGAGGCCATCAAGCTAGGGCAAATATTGATTGACCGAGGCGTGATTCATCATGTTACAGATGAGCAACCTTTTCAAGACGGATACTTCTTCTATCGCTTTTATGACGATGAAATCTAAGGTCAAAACTGAGCAGGGAGCGCAGACTTAAGTAAAGTCATAATCAGTCCTCTGGTTCTTGATAAGTATCAGACATGAAATCTTGTTTTGAAAATCGTAGAAGTCATCTCAAGACTCTAATGATGCCAGCACCTCTAAATCTGTTGCGGCCAAAACATCCTGGCGGGGTCACCAGCGCCTAACCATCGTCAGAGAATCAGCGAAAATGATGACCGCCATGGAATTTTTTGTGGCCAACGAATTTTTTGTGGCCAACGAACTTCTTACGACCATGAAACTTACCGTGGCCGTGATGGATCTTTTTGGCCTTCTTGAACTTCTTGGGAGCATGATGAATCTTCTTGAACTTTTTAAACTTAAGAGCCACGAGTTGGGTCTCAGGTTGATCGTCAATAGAGTGGCCGAGTGCCTTTGCTTCTGCAGCACGGCCAGTGGTCAAACCAAGGGTTACCACGGCTAATCCAGCGAGAGCGGTGTTAATCAAATGTTTTTTGCTGTTCATGATTTAGTTCTCTAACCTCAATGACTTCAATCTACGAGGATTGCCTGAGACGCAAATGATCCGTTTCTATGAGTGCTCCATGAACTTGCTGAGGATGTTCGTAGAGTTGACTGAGAAAAATGAGAGAGACAGTTCGTAATGATTGGGTGGCGAGCAAGAAAGTTGCAACATTGTGATAATCCCAGCAGAAATGTAAAAGAAATTACCTTTTCTCATCTGTAAGCTATCTCTAGCCCATGAGCTACCCGAGCAAGAAATATGGAGTTGATAAACCTTAAGTTTTCCTATTCATTGATGACGATCTGTTGACCATACACAACGTCCTGGTGGTTCCATGTATGCGTGCCTTTGCTGCTCTGAACAGTTGTTGAGTCATATTGGACCTCAAGGCATCTACTGGTATTGCCTTCATTGTCGAGCCAGAATGCCAGCTTCGATTTCAGGCACCAATCAAGAGGTACGTGAGCGGTTCAAAGATCTCGACAATGCTTGAGAGAGGTGTAATCACCTATGCAGTCTATACAGTGGTGACTGCGCCGTAACTATTCAATAAAGATAGAAAGTTTGTATGAAAAGCAGTAAGCAGAAGTTTGCCTCCATATTAAGTCTATTACTCGGAGCCAGTCTGATCCTCGGTGCATGTAGCGAGGAAGAACGAACGAATGATGCACCGGCACCAGCCGGTGCAGAGAATACGACCAACGAATCTATGCCCGTCTCCTACGAGTTCTTCCGCAACGCGACGGCGAAATTGACCTACAACGGTCAAACTCTGCTTCTAGACCCAATGCTGTCCGATAAAGGGGCACTTCCGTCTTTCGCAGGTATTGCGCCCAACCCAATAATTGATCTGCCCGTCAGCACCGAATCCATTTTAGAAGATGTGGATGCTGTCTTAGTTGGACATATGCATCTTGATCATTTTGACCAACCCGCTGCCGAGAAGATTGCAAAAGACACTCCAATCTTTACCCCTGACAATGAAGCGCCCACTGATGTGACCGATCCAGAGAATTCGACCCAAACTTTCAAGGCCCAGTTGGAGCAGAAGGGATTTACGAATGTTTCAACGATGGCGTCTAATGCTTCAAAATTCGAGGGCATCACAATGAGCCAAGAGTTTGGACAACACGGTATAGGACGGGTTGGACAGCTTATGGGCGGTGTCAACGGCATTATTCTTCGAGCAGAAGGACAACCTACGATCTATTGGACTGGCGATACCGTGCTAGATGATGAGGGCCAGGTTGAAGCCATACTTGCAAAGCACAAGCCAGATATCGTCATTGTCCATACCGGAGGTGCTGTGATCGAATCTATTGCTCCAGATCCGTTAATGATAAATGAACCACAGGCAGTGAGATTCTTTGAAGCAGCCGAAAGGATTAATCCAGATGTCCAAATCACGGCTGTACACATGAATGCTCTAGATCACTGCTTTACAACAAGAGACACGTTGAAGGCAGTTGTTGATAAGCTCCCCGAGAACATCAAGGAAAGTGTTTATATACCTGCTGAGGGGGAAACGGTTGAGTTCAGGTAGGGTTAGGCCTTCTGGCAAGCAAGATTCTACTTTGCGTCACTCTTCATGCCCAGTAACCACGAGAACGGTCGTCTAGACGCACATAAAAATCATAATGGTAGAGGGATTGATCATGAACAACACTGGAAAAACAGAGCAGTTAATGTTCCGTCGCATATCACTCGTCCTTCTCTTGATGAGGATTGGCGTATTTATGATGATGGCAGTCTGGGGCCTTGATAAGTTTGCCCGTCCCGAGCACGCTGTTGCTGTCTTTAGCACGTTTTATGGGGTGGGTGGAGTCACTCAGTTTATTCCATATGTGATTGGTGCTATCCAGCTAGCAGTCTTTACCGGTTTTTTGCTGGGCTATCGAAAAAGAATCACTTATGGTTTGGTGTTGCTCATGCATGCTTTGTCAACGTTGATCGCCTTCCCCCTTTATCTGAATCCTTATGTTGATGATCCCAGTAATCCAAATATACTTTTTTGGGCTGCTTGGCCTGTTCTTGCTGCCTGCTTCGGACTTTATTATCTACGTGATTTAGATACACGATTTGTTGTCGATAAAAGCTAAGGAACTAAGCAAGATGAAACGAGGATTAATCGTCATTGATGTCCAGAATGACTACTTCAAGGGTGGTTCAATGGAACTGGTCGCAATGGATAAGGCGGCTTCGAACTGTAAAAGACTATTGAATGCCTTTCGCACTGAACAAGCACCACTTTTTTACATTCAACACATTTCAACTCAGGATCACCCCACATTCTTTGCTCCAAATACTCCAGGGTGTAGAATTCACAACAGCATTCAACCCCAAGAACGTGAAGTTGTTCTGATTAAGCACTATCCAAATTCTTTTCGTGAAACTGACCTCAACGCGCATCTACAAAAGGCTGGAGTTGAGGAAGTCGTTGTTTGTGGAGCTATGAGTCAGATGTGTGTTGACTCAACAACACGCGCTGCCTTTGATTTAGGCTATAAATGCCATGTCATTTCTGATGCATGTGCAACGAAAGACTTAGAGTTTGACGGCCAGCTTGTAAAGGCTTCGGAGGTACAAGCTGCTTTTATGGCAGCACTGAGAGCGCCATTTGCGCAAATCTCGTCAACAGATCAGTTTCTGGATAACCAGTAAATGACTCATCGGCATTGCTTTTTGACTCGTTTAGGATGACTTCGGGCAAGCTTCTACGTTTCCTTTCTGAGCATCGCATCATTGTTTTACGCGGCAGATGGTTGCTAAAAGTTGATATTACTGCGTTAATCTCAGGCCCCGGACAGCATTTAGGGTCAAGCGAACAATTCTGCTTCTTCGCTCAACTTCGTTTAGTGAGTTTCCGTTGGCTGCATAGATATACAGCGTGTTGAGATCTGGGCTACCAAAGGCAAGATTTGTAATGAAAGAAGAGCCAGCTCCAAGAGAGCCTAAAAGCTGGACAGTTTGAGCGACCGCTGCCTGTAGGGCGTGTAGGGCGCTGAGATCTCGAACATCAGCCTTCAAAAATAAAAAGCGACGGCCTGCTTGTTCAACCTGCTTTTGAATCTCGACCATATCGGTTGGTGTTGCCAGCGAGCCTTGAGAGACCATGACAAAATATTCATGAAAGCCTTTCTAGATAAGACTTCTAGAACTATTTTGAACTCTTTGTACGTATCTTGGCTCACCCCCCTGTCGGTCACCAGGCTGCAATATCCAGTTGAGAATGGGAAGACTGAATACTGTCGTGGCGATAACCGTCTTCATTGGCACGTTCTCGTACGATAGATATCTACACACTTAAAGTCGGCAGGCTCGGGGGATTGACTCAATGAATCATATTTCGCAGATTATTCAAAATACAGTCTTAGTAATTCTTGCCTTTTTGGTTCTCTCGATACTCCTCCGAAAGGGAAAATCGTATGAAACATCCCCTCAAGAAGATGACTACGACCAGGCTTGGTGGGTAACGGTGACGACACAGCAGCCAAATTACGAGTACCTTTTTGGTCCCTTCAAAGATAAAAAAGAGGCTGAAGAGAATCTCAGCGGATACATCAAGGATCTAGCTGACGAAGGGGCCATACAAATTGAAGCAGAAGTTTGCTGGTGTAAGCCTCAAGCAATCACTCGTGATCTGAGACAGATATCGGCTTGAAGCAGCAGAGAATCGTTCAGTTGCAACTGAGATGACAATAAAGGCAATATCATCGCGATCGCAAGTGGATCTTTCATCGCTATCTGAAAACGGCGCTAGCGAATATCTCTGCAACCAAATTTAGTTTATGCGAAATACCTCTGAGATATAGCTGGGCTAACAATTAGAGATGGGTAGTCCTAAATAGGTAAGGATTGATTGTAATGGTGAATAAAGTACCAAATAGCACCGATATGATTCTCTAGCTTTTTGGAGAATGACAGTGTCTTGCGCACCAATCTTGAGACGCGTTGGCGTAG